>NZ_JBHXJK010000010.1:60777-97700 GCF_042723255.1 Amycolatopsis thailandensis | reverse complement strand
TCGTGAGTACCCAAACCGTTATCAGAACCAAAACGCTTTGCTTATGCTCCCACCCCAACACTGGGCGCCAGACAGCACGGGGTCGTGAGCGGGTTCCTGTTCCCAATGTCGCATTTGTGTCGCTGATCGTCTCGAATGCGACATTGGGAACAGCGCCGTCGAGCCCACGCCACCAGTGCGCGCTGGCAGGGTCCGATGCCGCAGAAGCCGGTAGAAGCGCGAGAGGTCGAGTACCGACGCGTCACGAGTCTCTGTGAGCCCGTCCACGAGAGGGGTGGCCGGACGGCCGTCCGGTGGTACAGTCCCGAAGGTTGATCAACACCGATCGAGTACGAAAGCGAGGTGAGCGGCACATGCCGGAAGACAGTTCTGGATCGACCGGACGCGGTCGCCGTTCACCCGTGTGCGCGGTGCGCTGACCTTTTCCGGTCTCCTTTCCCTGTCTGGCCTTGTGTACGCACGCCAGAAAAGAGCCGGAATCATGAACACCTTCGAAATGC
Organism: Amycolatopsis thailandensis; assembly: GCF_042723255.1. NCBI lineage: Bacteria > Bacillati > Actinomycetota > Actinomycetes > Pseudonocardiales > Pseudonocardiaceae > Amycolatopsis > Amycolatopsis thailandensis. The sequence continues at coordinate 97,200 of NZ_JBHXJK010000010.1, read as the reverse complement.
TGCTCAGGGTCGGCACCGGCGTCGGCCTGGGCGCCGTCATCGGCATCGAGCGCCAGTACCGCGCCCGGATGGCCGGACTCCGCACCAACGCCCTCGTCGCCGTCGGCGCCACCCTCTTCGTCCTGTTGTCCGCCCACGGTTTCGGCGGGCTGAACACCAGCGGTGACGCGGATCCGACGCGGGTCGCCGCGCAGATCGTCTCCGGGATCGGCTTCCTCGGTGCCGGAGTGATCCTGCGGGACGGGCTGAACGTGCGCGGGCTCAACACCGCCGCCACGCTGTGGTGCTCGGCGGCCGTCGGATCCCTTGCGGGAGCGGGACTTTACGTCGTCGCGCTCGCCGGGACCGGGGTGATCGTCGGGGTCAACGTGCTGTTGCGCCCGCTCGGTCGCGTCGTCGACCGCCGTCCGGAGAACCGGGACGAGTGCGCGGAGCAGGAAGAGCCCGAGCGGGCCTAACAGTCCAGGAAGTCCAGCAATATCCGCGAAAACTTGCGGGGCTTCTCCAGGTTGATCATGTGCGCGACCCCGGGGACGACGAGTTTCCGGGCGTCGTGTGCCTCGGTTTCGATCCGGTCGGCGATGGCGAGGATGTCCGAGGAATCCAGATCACCGACCAAGGTCAACGTGCGCGGTGTCAGCTCTCCGACGCGTTCGATGGCCCGCAGCTCGTCCATCAGCATGAAGCCGCTGCCGCGGTGCCGGGTGATCGTGTGCGCGTACATCTCCTGGCACCGCCGCCGGACGTCCTGGTCGACGGCTTCCGGGGCACGGTGCGGGCCGTCCACCCACATCCGCAGGAGGCATTCGATGGCGGCGGGGACATCACCTCTGGCGCTCGCTTCTTCGAGTTTTTTGTTCTGCTCCAGGACAAAGGGATCCTTCGCCACCATCGCGCTGAGACCGGTGGCCGCGAGGACGAGGTTCTCGACCAGATCCGGATAGGTCAGCGCGAAGTCGACCGCGATCCGGCCGCCGCCCGACAGCCCGACCAGCGAGGCACAGGGGAGGTCCAGCGCGGTCAGCAGCTCGCGGAGGTCCTCGTAATGCTTGAAGCGCCGAGTCGGCGTGGAGGACTCGCCGTGCCCGCGCGCGTCGTATCGGACGACGGTGTGATGGCGTTCGAGCGCCGTCATCTCGGCGTCCCACATCCGGGAGTCGAGCATGCCGCCGTGCAGCAGGACGACGGGATCGCCCGCGCCCCGGATCTCGTACGCCAGTTCGCCGTTCTCGACCTGAATCCGCCCGTGGGTCATGAATCCACGCTAGCGAAAAACGACGTCGGCCCCTTTCCCCAAAGTGCGGGAAAAGGGGCCGACTCGGGAGGTGCTTACGCCTGGGTCATCTTCCGCAGGACGTACTGCAGGATGCCGCCGTTGCGGTAGTAGTCCGCCTCACCCGGGGTGTCGATGCGGACGTCCGCGTCGAACTCCACCTTGGTGCCGTCGGTCTTCGTCGCGGTGACGTGGACCGTACGCGGGGTCTCGCCGTCGTTCAGCTTCGTGATGCCCGAGATGTCGAACGTCTCGGTGCCGTCGAGGCCGAGCGACGAGGCCGACTCGCCCGCCGGGAACTGCAGCGGGATGACGCCCATGCCGATCAGGTTCGACCGGTGGATGCGCTCGAACGACTCGGTGATCACCGCGCGCACACCCAGCAGGCGCGTGCCCTTGGCCGCCCAGTCACGCGACGAGCCGGAGCCGTACTCCTTGCCGCCCAGGACGACCAGCGGGATGTCCTGCGCCGCGTAGTTCTGCGCCGCGTCGTAGATGAACGACTGCGGGGCGTCGTCCTGGGTGAAGTCGCGGGTGTAGCCGCCCTGCACGTCGTCCAGCAGCTGGTTGCGCAGCCGGATGTTCGCGAAGGTTCCGCGGATCATGACCTCGTGGTTACCGCGACGCGAGCCGTAGGAGTTGAAGTCCTTCTTCTCCACGCCGTGCTCGGTCAGGTACTGCGCGGCCGGGGTGCCCGGCTTGATCGCGCCGGCGGGGGAGATGTGGTCGGTGGTGACCGAGTCGCCCAGCTTCGCCAGCACGCGCGCGCCGGAGAGGTCGGTGACCGCCGACGGCTCCGCCTTCATGCCCTCGAAGTACGGGGGCTTCCGGACGTAGGTGGACTCCGCGTCCCAGTCGAAGGTCTTGCCCTCGGGGGTCGGCAGCGACTTCCACCGCTCGCCACCGTCGAAGACGTCGGCGTAGTCCTTGGTGAACATCTCCTGCGTGATCGCGTAGTCGATGGTCTCCTGGATCTCCTTGGCCGACGGCCAGATGTCCTTCAGGAAGACGTCGTTGCCGTCGGTGTCCTGGCCGAGCGGCTGGTTCTCGAAGTCGAAGTCCATCGTGCCGGCGAGCGCGTAGGCGATGACCAGCGGCGGCGACGCGAGGTAGTTCATCTTCACGTCGGGGTTGATGCGGCCTTCGAAGTTCCGGTTGCCCGAGAGCACCGAAACCGCGGTGAGGTCGTTCTCCTGGATCGCGGCGGAGATCTCGTCCGACAGCGGGCCCGAGTTGCCGATGCAGGTGGTGCAGCCGTAGCCGACCAGGTGGTAGCCCAGCTTCTCCAGGTACGGCCACAGGTTGGCCTTGGTGTAGTAGTCCGTGACGACCTGCGAACCCGGGGCCATCGAGGTCTTGACCCACGGCTTGACCGCGAGACCCTTGTCGACCGCGTTCCGCGCGAGCAGCGCCGCGCCGAGCATGACCGACGGGTTGGAGGTGTTGGTGCAGGAGGTGATCGAGGCGATCACCACGGCGCCGTGGTCGAGGATGAACTCGCCGCGGTCGGACGTGCTGACCTTGACCGGGTTGGTCGGGCGGCCGCTGTGGCCGTTCGCCGCCGACTGGACCTCGACCGCGTCCTCGTCCTTGAAGGAGAGGGCGGCGGGGTCGCTGGCCGGGAAGGTCTCCTCGACGCTCTCGTCCACGTTGGTGTGCGGGGCCTGCTCGCCGCCGACGTAGTCGTGGATCGACTTGCGGAACGAGTTCTTCGCGTCGCTGAGCTCGATGCGGTCCTGCGGGCGCTTCGGGCCGGCGATCGACGGGACGACCGTCGAGAGGTCCAGCTCGATGTACTCGGAGTACTCCGGCTCGTGCGACGGGTCGTGCCAGAGGCCCTGCTCCTTGGCGTACGCCTCGACGAGCGCGACCTGCTCCTCGGAGCGGCCGGTGAGCTTGAGGTACCGGACGGTCTCCTCGTCGATCGGGAAGATCGCCGCGGTGGAGCCGAATTCCGGGCTCATGTTGCCGATGGTGGCGCGGTTGGCCAGCGGCACCGCGCCGACGCTCTCGCCGTAGAACTCGACGAACTTGCTGACCACACCGTGCTTGCGCAGCATCTCGGTGATGGTGAGCACGACGTCGGTGGCGGTCACGCCGGTCGGGATCTCGCCGGTGAGCTTGAAGCCCACGACGCGCGGGATGAGCATGGAGACAGGCTGGCCCAGCATGGCCGCCTCGGCCTCGATGCCGCCGACGCCCCAGCCCAGCACGCCAAGGCCGTTGACCATGGTGGTGTGCGAGTCGGTGCCGACGCAGGAGTCGGGGTACGCCTGGCCGTTGCGGGACATCACCGTGCGCGCGAGGTGCTCGATGTTGACCTGGTGCACGATGCCGGTGCCCGGCGGGACGACCTTGAACTCGTCGAAGGCGCCCTGGCCCCAGCGCAGGAACTGGTAGCGCTCGCGGTTGCGCTCGTATTCGATCTCGACGTTGCGCTCGAAGGCGTCGGCGCGGCCGAAGACGTCGATGATGACCGAGTGGTCGATGACCAGCTCGGCGGGCGCCAGCGGGTTGACCTTGTCCGGGTCGCCGCCGAGGTCGGTGACGGCCTCGCGCATGGTGGCGAGGTCGACGACGCAGGGCACGCCGGTGAAGTCCTGCATGATCACGCGGGCGGGCGTGAACTGGATCTCGATCGACGGGTCCGCGCTCGCGTCCCAGTTGCCGAGCGCGCGGATGTGGTCGGCGGTGATGTTCGCGCCGTCCTCGGTCCGCAGCAGGTTCTCGAGCAGGATCTTCAGGCTGTAGGGAAGGCGCTTGGAGCCCTCGACCTTGTCCAGGCGGAACACCTCGTAGGAGGCGTCGCCGACCTTCAGCGTGTCTTTGGCGCCGAAGCTGTCCTTGCTGGCAGGTGCTGTCACTTCTTACTCCAGTGGCGGGTCAGTTCGGTGTGGTTCTCCGGGCCGTTCGGGCAGGCCCGGAGCGAGTGTTGCGCACCCCCACCGTAAGTCCGGACCCGGGATGGCACACCTCGTTCGTCCCCTCAAACAGTACGCCTGTACTTTTTGGCTGGCAACCCGACACGCGGGTAGGGAAGGTCTCATCGACCTGCGTCCGTTCGAGTGACGAAACGTTCGTCTGTTCGTCCCCCGTTGAGGGGAAATGGTGCCTACGGTGTGTAAGTTCCTGGTGGTGCTTCTGGTAATGCTGTGACAGCAGTGGCACAGTGAGCTCGTTGTTTCAAGATCAGGAGGTGGGTGGATCGTGCGTGGTGAAACCGGGTCTGGAGCCGGTGCCCGCCGTGGCGCGACCATCGGCGCCCTGGGGATCGCCCTGTTGCTCGGGGTGACTGGTACCGCCATCGCGGTACCGCCGCCCCCGCCGAACCCCAGCGACTCCGAGATCAACTCCAGCAAGGCCGACGCCAACGCCAAGGCGGGCGACGTCGGCAGGCTCACGAATCAGCTGGCCCAGGCCGAATCGAAGCTCGCTCAGCTCAACGACGACGTCGAGCTGAAGATGGAAGAGGCCAACAAGGCCAGGGTCGACGCGGAGACCGCGCAGGACGAAGCCGCCCAGGCCGACCGCGAGGCGCAGTCCGCGCGCACCGAATCCGACGCCGCGCAGGCGACCATCGACAAGGCCCGCGCCGATCTGGACAAGTTCGCCGCCGCCAGCTTCCAGCAGGGCAGCACCATCGGCTCCGTGTCGGCGTATCTCACCGCCAACAGCCCCAAAGAGCTTCTCGGCCGCGCCCAGATGCTCGACGCGGTCGGCGGCAGCAGGCTCAACGCGCTCGACACGATGAAGCGCGCGCAGACCGAAAAGTCCAACAAGGACGCGACGGCGCGCAAGAAGCAGGAGATCGCGCAGGAGCGCAAGCGCGCGGCCGAGGCGGCCAAGCACGAGGCCGACAACGCGCAGAGCGCCGCGCAGCACGCGCAGGACACCCAGGCCGCGCAGAACGACAAGCTCGAAGCCGACAAGACGAACGTCGAGAAGCAGCTCTTCGAAGCGCAGCAGAAGGTCAGCGGCCTGCAAGGGCAGCGGCAGCGCTACGACGACTGGAAGGCGCAGAAGGCCCGCGAGGACGAGGAGCGCGCTCGCCAGGCCGCTCTCGCCGCGTCGAGGCCCAGCCCCAGCCAGGGCGGCGGCGGCCGTCCGTCCTCCGGCAGGCCCGTCCAGTCGGCTCCCGCCGGGGCGAGTGTCGAAGCCGCCGTCCAGCGGGCGTTGTCGCAATTGGGTCTTCCGTATGCCTGGGGTGGTGGCAACACCTCCGGTCCGACGCGCGGTATCCGCGACGGCGGAGTCGCGGACCGCTACGGCGACTACAACAAGATCGGTTTCGACTGCTCGGGCCTGATGATCTACGCGTTCGCCGGGGTGCGGGCGCTCCCGCACTACAGCGGCTACCAGTACAACGCCGGCCGGAAGGTGCCGCTCTCCCAGATGCGCCGCGGCGACATGCTCTTCTGGGGCGGCAGCGCGCGGGGCATCCACCACGTCGCGATGTACCTCGGGAACGGGCAGATGGTCGAGGCGCCGCAGTCGGGCCTGCGGGTCCGAGTCGCGCCGGTGCGCTACGGCGGCATCATGCCGTACGCGGCCCGCATGATCGGCTAGGTCGTGGACCACGCGGGGATCGTGCTGGCCGGCGGCGCCGCGCGCCGTCTGTCCGGTGTGGACAAACCCGCGCTCCCCGTCGGCGGGAAACCGTTGCTGGCCCGCGCTCTGGCGGCGCTCGCGGACGCGGATCCGGTGATCGTCGTCGGCCCGGTACGGCCGGGCTTCGATGACGTCGTCTGGACTCGCGAGGCCGAGCCTGGGACGGGTCCGGTGGCCGCGCTGGCGGCAGGACTCGCGCTGGTTCCGACGGAGATCGTCGTCGTGCTGGCCGGTGATCTCGCCGGCGTCCGGTCGTCCACTGTGGATCGCCTGGTGGGTTCGCTCGGCGCCGCGTCCGGCGCGGTGCTGGTCGACGGCTCGGGGGAGCGGCAATGGCTTCTCGGTGCCTGGCGGGTGGAAGCGCTGCGCGAGGCCTTGCCGGAGGCGGTCGAGAACGCGTCGTTGCGGCGGACGCTGGGCGGGCTGGAGATCGTCGAGGTGCCCGAAGAGCCCGGCGAGAGCGACGACATCGACACGCCGGAGGACCTGGACCGCTGGTCGTAGGCCCCTTCACAGCCGTCATACCGCTGATCGGGTTGGCTACCTTCACGAACGGCTGTGCCACCGACCACTACGGTCACATCCGGACGGAACAACGCAAGCGGGGAACACAGGAGGCACGAGTGACCGAGCCCGGCTACGCCGACGGCGCGCAGCAGCAGCCCGGAACGCCGGCGCGGGACGCCCAGTTGCTGGAGCGGACCGTGTTCGAGGTCAAGCGGATCATCGTCGGCCAGGACAGGCTGGTCGAGCGGATGCTCGTCGGCCTGCTGGCCAGGGGCCACCTCCTCCTCGAAGGTGTTCCCGGCGTCGCGAAGACCCTCGCGGTCGAGACCTTCGCCCGGGTGGTCGGCGGTTCGTTCTCGCGCGTGCAGTTCACCCCGGACCTCGTCCCCGCCGACATCCTCGGCACCCGGATCTACCGTCAGGGCGCCGAGCGGTTCGACGTCGAACTCGGCCCGGTAGTGGCGAACTTCGTGCTCGCCGACGAGATCAACCGCGCGCCGGCGAAGGTGCAGTCGGCGATGCTCGAGGTGATGGCCGAGCGGCACGTGTCGATCGGCGGCCAGACCTTCCCGATGCCCGACCCGTTCCTCGTGCTCGCCACGCAGAACCCGATCGAGAACGAAGGCGTGTACCCGCTGCCCGAGGCGCAGCGCGACCGCTTCCTGTTCAAGATCGTCGTCGAGTACCCGACCGCCGAGGAAGAGCGGGAGATCATCTACCGGATGGGCGTCACCCCGCCCACCCCGCAAGAGGTGCTGAGCCCCGCCGAGCTGGTCCGGCTCCAGAACGTCGCCTCGCAGGTCTTCGTGCACCACGCGCTGGTCGACTACGTCGTCCGCCTGGTGCTCACCACCCGTACGCCGAACGACCACGGCCTCGCCGACGTCGCCGGCTGGGTGTCCTACGGCGCCTCGCCGCGTGCCAGCCTCGGCATCATCGCCGCGTCCCGCGCGCTGGCGCTGGTCCGCGGCCGGGACTACGTGCTGCCGCAGGACGTCGTCGACGTCGTCCCCGACGTGCTGCGCCACCGGCTCGTGCTGTCCTACGACGCGCTGGCCGACGGCGTGCCCATCGACCACATCATCACGCGGGTGCTGCAGACCGTGCCGTTGCCGCAGGTCTCGGCCCGTCCGCAGGGCGGCGCCGGGCAGGGTGTCCCGGCCGGCGCGCCGGTCAGGTAAGGAAGCGAGCGTGAAGAACGAGAAGGGCGAACGTCCTTCCTGGGCACCGCCGGTGCTCCGCGGGGAGCGGATGGAGGCGGGCCTGCGCACCCTCGAACTCGACGTGCGCCGCCGTCTCGACGGTCTGCTCCAGGGCAATCACCTCGGCCTGGTGCCGGGGCCCGGTTCGGAACCGGGGGAGGCCCGGCCGTACCAGCCCGGTGACGACGTTCGCCGGATGGACTGGGCGGTCACCGCGCGGACGACGAGCCCGCACATCCGGGAGACCGTCGCCGACCGCGAGCTGGAGACGTGGCTGGTGGCGGACGTGTCCGCGAGCCTCGACTTCGGCACGGCGTTGTGCGAGAAGCGCGACCTGGTCGTCTGCGCGACGGCCGCGGTCGCGCATCTGACCGGCGGCGGTGGCAACCGGATCGGCGCGCTCGTCTCCAACGGGGCGGGCAGCATCACGCGGATCCCGGCGCGCGGCGGGCTCCCGCACGCGCGGGGGCTGGTCCGCAAGCTCGCCGAGACCCCGCGCGCCGAGGAAGGCGTCCGCGGGGATCTCGCCGCGGCACTGGAGAAACTGCGCCGTCCGCCCCGTCGTCGCGGGCTCGCCGTCGTCATCTCCGATTTCCTCGGTGACACCGAATGGCAGCGCCCGTTGCGCGCGCTCGGCGGGCACCACGACCTCATCGCCATCGAAGTCCTCGACCCGCGCGACATCGACCTGCCCGACGTGGGCACCGTCGTGCTGGCCGACCCGGAGACAGGGAAACAGCGCGAAGTGCATGCTTCGGCCTTGCTGCGCAAGGAATTCGGCGCGGCGGCGCACGCTCACCGGCAGGAGGTCGCGGCCGCGCTGCGCCGTGCCGGCGCCGCGCATCTGGTGCTGCGCACCGATTCCGACTGGATCGCGGACATGGTCCGGTTCGTGGTGGCCCGCAAGCGCCGCTGGTCCGGTGGTGTCGCGTGAGCCTGACCGGATTCGCCTCGCCGTGGTGGTTCCTGCTGCTGCTGGCGGTCGCCGCGGTGATCGTGGGCTACGTGCTCTCCCAGCGCGCGCGGCGCAAGCGCACCATGCGGTTCGCCAACCTGGAACTGCTGGAGAAGGTCGCGCCGAAGAGCCAGGGGTGGGTACGGCACGTTCCCGCCATCCTGATCGTGCTCTCGCTGCTGGTGCTCACCGTCGCGCTCGCCGGGCCGACGGCCGAGCAGAAGGTGCCCCGCAACCGGGCGACCGTGATGCTGGTGATCGACACGTCGCTGTCGATGGAAGCGACCGACGTCGCCCCGACCCGGCTGAAGGCGGCTCAGGAGTCGGCGCGCTCGTTCGCGCAGAACATGACCCCTGGGGTGAACCTCGGGCTGATCTCGTTCGCGGGGACGGCGACCGTGCTGGTCGCGCCGACCACCGATCGCGGCGGCGTCGTGAAGGCGATCGACAACCTGAAGCTGGCGCAGTCGACGGCCACCGGTGAAGGGATCTTCGCCGCGTTGCAGTCGATCGAGAGCTTCTCGGCGATCGTCGGTGGCGCGGAAGGTCCGCCGCCCGCGCGGATCGTGCTGATGAGTGACGGCAAGCAGACCGTCCCGGACGACCTGTACGCGCCCCGGGGCGGCTACACGGCCGCGCAGGCGGCGAAGCAGGCCCAGGTGCCGATCTCGTCGATCTCGTTCGGGACCACGCACGGCTCCGTCGACATCGACGGCAAGCCCCAGGACGTGAAGGTCGACGACGAATCGCTGGAGGAGATCGCCCGGCTTTCCGGGGGCGACTTCTACAAGGCGGCGAGCGCGGACGAGCTGAAACGCGTGTACGACGACCTCGGCGAGCAGATCGGGTACGAGCTCAAGGACGCCGACGCGAGCCGTCCCTGGGTGATCATCGGGACCCTGGTGCTGATGATCGGTGCCGCCGCTTCGCTCTTCCTGGGCCAGCGCCTGCCGTAGCCACACCGGACGCGGGGATCGGCCTACCGGGTGACCACCGGCCGGATCTCCGCGTCCCAGGTGGCGGGCCAGCGCACCGCGTGCACCTGGCTCGCGCCGTTGTCGGACGAGCCCACGATGTCACCGACGGCGTTGATGCCGTTGGCCTTGGTCTCGTGCCCGCCGGGCAGCGACGGCAGCACGGTCACCGTCCCGTCCGGGGCCCAGCGCACCCCTTGCCCCGGATCTCCGGCCGCGCCGAAGTCGTACCAGCCCGACACGACCCCGGTATCGCTGATCCCGTTCGCCTGGCCGCGGCTGGTGCCTTCGGGAAGGGGCAGCTTGGTGATCCGGCCATCGGGACTCCACCGGACGGGGTATTCCCCGGAGTAGCCGACGACGTCGCCACGATCGTTGAGCGCGACGGCGTGGGTGTACTTCTCGCCGGGCAAGCCCATCAGCTCGGTCACCGTCCCGTCCGGGTCCCAGCGGACCACGTGGTCGTTGGTCTCGTTGCGGATTCCGGAACTTCCGATGATCACCCCGCGGTTGTTGATCGCCTTCGCGGCGCCACCGGCGTGGCCGGGCAGGACGGGCAGGAGACTCGGCGTTCCGTCCGGGGCCCACCGCGTCGGGTGCGGGCTGCCGCGCCGGGAACTCGCGCTGCCGACGATCACCCCGCTGTCGTTGATCCCGTAGGCGCGCGAGCGGTACGTGTAGTACTCGGGTTCCTTGAGAGCCGACATGGTCCCGTCCGGTTCCCAGCGGATCGCGCGGTCCTTGTTCAGTTTCCTGTTGTCGGTACCCACGATGACGCCGTGGGCGTTGACGGCGTTGGCCTCCGGGGTGTTCGAGTCGGGGGAGAGGTCGGTGAGGACTCCGCCCGGTGTCCAGGTGACGGCGTGCATCCCGCCGTCCGGGGGAAGGGACTGGCCGATGGCCTGGCCGTGGACGTTGATCGCGGAAGCCTCCGCGCGGTCGCCCCCGGGGAACGACCGGCTCAGATCGACGGCCTTGCCCGGTGCCGTCCACCGCGCGGCGTGCCGCCCACGCGTGGCGGTCTGTTCGGATTCGCCCGCCACGACGCCGCGGGCGTTGATCGCCGCACCCGCGCTCTGGTCGTGTCCCGGCAGGGTGCCGAGGCCGGTGACGGTGCCTCGGTCGTCCCACACCACGGCGGTGTGGTGACCGCTTCCGATGCTGGAACGACCGGTGACGACGCCGGAGTCGTTGATCGCCTCGGCGCTGCCCCCTTGGTGCTCGGGGTGGAGGTAGGGCAGGGGCGTGGCGGTGCCGTTCGCGGCCCAGCGCACGGGGTGGGCACCGGAGCTTCCGACGACGATGCCGGCGCTGTTGATGCCTTCCGCCGAGCCGCGGTCGTCACCGGGAAGCGGGGCCAGCTTGACGACGGTGCCGTCGGGCTTCCAGCGCACGGCCTGGGTCCCGGAAGTCCCGACGATCACGCCCGCGTCGTTCATCGCCGTGGCCGCCGACCGTGAGTCGCCCGATGCCAGGGGAAGCAACGTCATGACGCCTTTCGCGTCCCATCGCGCCGCGCGTTCGACCGGCGGGCTGCCGATCGTGACCGTGCCGGCCACGGCTCCGGCGGTGTTGACCGCGGTGGCCTCGGAGTGCCCGTAGCGGTCGGGTGAGCTCAACTCGGTGAACGAACCGTCCGGACGCCAGAGCACGGGCCGCCGGATGGACAGGTCGTCGTAGGCCGAACCGGCGATGAACCCCTTCGCGTTGATCGCCCGCGCTTCCGTCATGCGGTATGTGCTCGGCACCGCGAGCGGGACCACCGCGCCGTCGGCGTTCCAGCGGGTGGCGATCGACCCGCCGGCGGCGGTGCTGTGGACGCCGGCCATGGTGCCGGTGTCGTTGATCCCGGCGACGCGGCTGTCGCTGTCGACGGGGAACGCGCCGAGATCGACGACCGGCACCGAGGCACCCGCCGCCTCCGGCGCGCCGCCCGCGACGAGGGCGCCGCCGAGCGCGAGGACCGAGAAGAATCTGCACAACAAGAACTTTCCCCGCACCACGTGAACCCCTCCCGAGCCGCCCGAGTGCGCCGATCACCGGAGTATGGCGAAACCCGGGCCGTGGCGGGAACCGCTGATCGGACGCGGGCACACTCGTCCGCCCGCACTTCGTCAGCGGTCTCAGAAGTCCTTTGTGGATAGAGGAATTGTCTATCCACAAAGGATCACGGAGTCGCGAAGCCGTTCTGCCGCCAAGCTTCATAGACGCTGATCGCCGCGGTGTTCGAGAGGTTCAGCGACCGGCTCGACGGCAGCATCGGCAGCCGGACCCGATCGGTCACCTGCGGCGACTCCTGGATCTCACGGGGCAACCCAGCCGACTCCGGGCCGTACATCAGCACGTCCCCCGGTTCGTAGGCGACGTCGGTGTGCAGCCGCGTCGCCGAAGCGCTGAACGCGAAGACGCGGGCGGGTAGCAGGGCCGCCCACGCCGCGTCGAGATCCGCGTGGACGTGGACGCGCGCGAGGTCGTGGTAGTCGAGCCCGGCGCGCCGCAGCTGCTTGTCCTCCAGGGTGAAACCGAGCGGTTCCACCAGGTGGAGCTCACAGCCGGTGTTCGCGGTCAAGCGGATCGCGTTACCCGTGTTGGGCGGGATTTCGGGGCGGTAGAACAGGATGCGGAACACGAGGGTTGATCGTCTTTCGTTCACGGACGGTTCGCCTGAGCGCGGCCGGGTGGCCATCAAGCCGGACAAGCATGAGGCCCGCCCGTGACCATCCCACCACAGGAGGGCTTCATGCCTTCGCTCCCTCACCCCCTGTCGCGGCGCCGCTTCCTCGGATACGGCTCCGCCGGCGCGGCCGCCGTCCTGCTGGGGACCGGTGCCTGGAACGCCGCCGGTGCTTTGCCGCTCGCCAACGGCACCGGAAACCCGTTCACCCTCGGCGTCGCTTCGGGTGACCCGCTGCCCGGCGGCGTCGTGCTCTGGACCAGGCTCGCGCCGAAGCCCTACGAGGCCGACGGCTTCGGCGGGATGCCGCGGACCCCGGTCCGCGTCGAGTACGAAGTCTCGCTCGACGAACGCTTCCGCGCGGTGATCCGCCGCGGCTCCGTGGTCGCCACACCCGAACTCGGCCACTCCGTGCACCCCGAAATCCACGGGCTCGCGCCGGACCACGAGTACTTCTACCGCTTCCGCGCCGGCGGGGTGATCTCGCCGGTCGGCCGCACCCGAACGGCGCCCGTCGCGTGGTCTTCGCCGCGTGAGCTGAACTTCGCGTTCGCGTCCTGCCAGAACTGGGAGGCGGGGCACTTCACCGCGTACGACCACATGGCGGCCGAGGACCTCGACCTGGTCGTGCACCTGGGCGACTACCTCTACGAAAGCGGGGTCACGGGGGTGGGCCGCGGCACGCCGGTGGGCCCGCAGTTCAAGGGCGAGACCTTCGACCTGGCCCGCTACCGGCTCCAGTACGCGCTCTACAAGTCCGAAGCGCCGCTCATGGCCGCGCACGCCGCCTTCCCGTGGATCCACGTCAACGACGACCACGAGGTGGAGAACAACTGGGCGGGCGACCACTCCCAGGCCGACAACGAGCCCGACCAGGACCCGGTGGTGTTCCGTCAGCGGCGCGCCCAGGCCTTCCAGGCGATGTACGAGCACCTGCCGTACCGCATCGCGCAGCTGCCGAAGGGGCCGGACGCGCGTCTGCACCGGCGCCTGAGCTACGGCACGCTGGCCGACTTCACCATGCTCGACACCCGCCAGTATCGCGACGACCAGCCGTGCGGCGACGGTCAGTCGGCGAATTGCACCGAGCGGTTCGACGAGGACCGCACGCTGCTCGGGTCGGAACAGCGCAGGTGGCTGCTCGACGGCTTCTCCCGGTCCCACGCGCGGTGGCAGATCCTGGGCAACCAGGCGCCGATGGGCCAGACCGACACTGACGCGGGCGAGGCGACCAACGTCTACCTCGACCCGTGGGACGGCTACGTCGCCGACCGCGACCGCGTGCTCGCCGCGGCGCAGGACCGGGGTGTGCGGAACCTGGTGGTCATCACCGGCGACCGGCACCAGAACTACGCCTGGGATCTCAAGAAGAACTTCGGCGACCCGGGTTCGCCCACCGTGGCGAGCGAGTTCGTCGGCACGTCGATCACCAGCGGCGGCAACGGCGCCGACATGACGCCCGCCGGGGAGAACCTGCTGAAGGCCAACCCGCACATGAAGTTCTTCAACAACCAGCGCGGGTACGTCCGGGTCAACGTCAACCGGCAGCGGTGGCGGAGCGACTTCCGGGTGGTGCCGTTCGTGAACACCCCCGGCGCGCCGATCAGCACGCGGGCCAGCTACGTCGTCGAAGACCGGCGTCCCGGCGTTCAGTCCGCCTGAGCGGGCAGGAAGGCGGCGTACACCTCGCGCACCGACGCGGGTGGCGCCGTCTTCCTGAGCGTCGCCGGATCGACGAAGACGTAGCGGGTCTTCACTTCCGCGCACAGGTCGCCGCCACGGGTGATCTCGAAGTCGATGATCAGCGACGTCGTGCCGAGGTGGTTCAGGAAGACGGCCACGACCAGTTCGTCGTCGTAGCGGCAGGGCGCGCGGTAGAGCAGGTTCGACTCGGCGACGACGGCGTCGACCCCGAGGGCGAGTGCTTCGTCGTGGGAGCCGAAAAGGGCCCTCTCCATTTCGAACATGGCCATGTCGACGTAGGCGAGGTAGTTCGCGTTGAACACGATGCCCTGCCCGTCGCATTCGTGGTAGCGCACGCGCAGCGGCATTTCGACGATCGGTTTCCGTGGCTCTGTCACGGTTCCCAACGTACGTGAAGGCCGCCTTCCCCGGGGCGACGTGTCCTGCCGGGTGACATGGCCGTGATGGCCTCCTTGAGGGACCCTGGGTCCCTCAAGGAGGCCTTCACGGACTTCGGGGTCAGGCTCTCGGCAAAGTCGCATGAACGCAGGCCGATGCCGCTCTTGATGATTCGACCGGGACCTTCGGACAGGGCAGACGACCTGAGAGCCTGAACTGGGGTGTCCACAAAGGACTCTGGGTCACCGAAGAATGTCCATTTAATGCCCATATGACTGGTTTTACTGGTGGGTCGTGAGTGGCGAAGAGGGTTAGAACCCTCCTCGCCACTCACGACCCCCTCCTAAAACGCCCGAATCGGGCAAAACTACACCGATAGTGTCCTCTGTGGACAGTTGGCAAGGTGCCATGCCACGGCGACGAGCCTCCTCGCCCCCGCTTGGCCAGCGGGTGGACGACTTTGCCGGGGCACTACCTTCAGGGTAGGCAAGGAGGCCTTCGCGGAGCGGTAAGGCGTGGGCACCGACCGAGGTGAAGGGACCATCCAGGACGTTCAACGTCCCCAAGAGGGCCTACACCCACCCAAGGAACACGCCCCCGAAAAGCCACTCACGACGTCCCCAACACCAGGCTCAATCGATGAAGTCGATGTTCGGGTAGCGCGGCGACTCGCGGTCGAACATGTGCTTGTCCCGTCCGCGAAGGTGCAGATCGAAGAACGCGCCGACGTACTCCCGTTGCGCGGCCAGCGAGCGACGGGGATCGATGGTGCCGATGACCGCCTCCCGCTTCTCTTTGGCCACTCGCGAACCCAGCTGCGGGATGACGACCTGCAAATCGCTGTACGCCATGTGGGTACTGCCGCCGCGCAGGAGCAGGTCCCGCTTCCAGCCACGCTGGTTGGCCCAGAAGTCCGCCCAGCTCCGGTCGAATTCGGGAGTCCGGTGGGTGTGCTGGAGCGGTTTCCCGTCCTGGCCGATCCCTTCGGCACCCATCAGCATGAACGGCCGGTCCAGGCCGCGTTTCGTGACTTCGCCCGGCACGTAAGGGGTTCCGGGTGGGTAACCGAACGCGGTCGCCATCGCGCCGTCCAGGTTGATCCCGGCGTCGATCCGGCGGTCCTGCACCATCGCCTCACCGGAGGTGAACCCGCCGTAGGAATGCCCGTAGGCGCCGACGCGGGACAGATCGAGCGACCGGCCCAGACCACGGGGAAGCGGCCGGTTCTCGGCGTCCGGGTTCTGGCCGCGGGCGAGTCTGCCGAGCTGGTCGAGGACGAAGCGGGTGTCGCCGACCCGGACGTCGAGGGCCTTCTTCATGAACTCGGGGCCTTCGCCCCCGTTCACGGCGGGTTCCAGCCGTCCGCCGGGGAACTCGACCGCCGCGCTCTCGTAGGTGTGCGAGAGCGAGACGACGACATACCCGCGGCTCGCCAGGTCGTCCACGAGAGCCGAGTAGGTCTCACGCGGCGCACCGAAGCCGGGGGAGAAGAGCGTGACCGGCTTCGGCGCGCCGTGCGCGGCGGGGACGCCGAGTTCGGCGTTGCGTTTCGCGGACTTCCAAGCGATGGAGCCCGCCGGGAGGTCGAGGTAGTCCTTGCCCGCGAGGATCTGGTCGACGACGGAGCCCATGGCGGGACCGACCCACGGCGCGCGCGGCCCGTCGGCGAAGCGGTCGGCCGGGTAGGTGACGGTGACCATGAGTTCCCGGCGCCGCTCCGGTTTCCACGGATCGGCGCGGGCGTTGTCGACGAGATGGAGGTCGGTGGTGCCGACGTCGTAGTGACCGGTGAGGGCCGGTGCGGTGAGTTCGACCTGGTCGGCCGCGACGGCGGGGGCGGCCGTGGCGAGCCCGCCCGCGAGCGCGAGGCCCGCGATCAGCGCCGAACCCCGCACCACCCTGCTGTGTCTCGATGACACTGTGGAGTCCTTCCGGATCGGGGCGGCCCGGTGGGCCGCCTGTTTCCGACCTTGGCAGCGCTTCAGCGCTACGCGCATCACTCTGGAGTTTGAGCGTGGGTCACCCGTGCAGGGCACGGTAGGCCGAGGCGGCCCCAGGGTGCAGCGGCACCTTGCCGGTGCCGATCAGCGTCCGGACGTCGAGGAACTGGGTCCCGACGGCGGGTGCCGGGACGAGGTCGGCGGCGTGCCCGGCCAGTACCCGCGCGACCGCGGCCGCGGCGTCGTCGGGCAGGGAAGGCGCCGCCAGCAGCAGGTTCGCGACGCCGATCGTCCGCAGTTCACCGACTCCCTGGTAGGCCTGCGCCGGAACGTGGACCTGGTCGTACACCGGGCCGTAGCCCGCGCGCAGGGCCGGCAGGTGGGCGTCGAGGGGGAGGAGCGTGATCGGGGTGGTCCGGTTCAGCTCGGTGAGCGCGGGCGTGGGGATCCCGCCGGACCAGAACAGGGCGTCGACCTCGTGCGCCATCAGTGCGTTGATCGCCTCCCCGAGCAGGAGGTTCTTCGCGTGCACCGGGATCCGCGCGCGGGCGAACAGCCGCGTGCTGAACACCGCGACGCCGGATCCGTTCGCGCCCATCGCCACCGGCCGCCCGGCCAGATCGGCGAGTGACCGGACGCCGCCGTCGGCGCGGACCACGAGCTGGTGGTAGTTCTCGTAGACGCGGCCGATGGCCGAGAACGACATCGGGACCGAGAACGGGTCCGCTCCGGAGAAGGCGGACTCGGCGACGTCGCCGAGAACGAGCCCGAGATCGGCCCGGCCGTCCCGCAGCCGCCGCAGGTTCTCGACACTGGCCTCGGTCGCGACGGCCGTCGCCCGCAGCCGGGGCTCCACCCGGTTCAGCTGCTGGGCCAGCAGCTCCGCGAAGGCGAGATAGAACCCGCCGCTCTCGCCCGCCGCGATGACGATCTCGCGGTCCGGGCCCTGATAGCCCGCCGTCGAACAGCCCGCGAGCGTGGCGAGCCCGGCGAGGAGGACGGTACGCCTGGTGACGGTCATGGCGTGCCTCCCGTGACGAGCGGGAGTTCGACGCGGACTTCGAGTCCGTGCGGCTGGGCTTCGCGAAGCTCCAGTTTCCCGCCGCGGGCGAGCACGTGCTGGCTCGCGATCGCGAGCCCGAGGCCCGTCCCGCGCGGCGCGCCGTCGCCTCCGGCCCGCCAGAACCGTTCGGTCGCGCGTTCACGGTCCTTTGTGGACAGTCCGGGGCCGTTGTCGGACACGAAAAGCGTGGCGGTCGTGTCGCCGGCCTCGTAGCCGGTGGTGATGGTGGCGCCTTGGCCCGCGTAGTGCACCGCGTTGTCCAGCAGGACGTCGAGCACCTGGGCCAGTTCGCTTTCCGAGCATCGCACGGGCACGGGCTCGTCGTGGCCCTCCGCCGCCGCGAGATCGACTCCCGCGTCGTCGGCCGACGGGCGCCACGCGTCGACTCGTTCGGCCAGCACCGCCGGGAGATCGCAGGGTTCGTCGCCGGATTCACCCGCCGCGAGCCGGGTCGCGGCGCTTTCGGCGAGCGCCAGCGCGAGCAGTCCGTCCAACAAGGACTCCAGGCGTTCGACCTCCGCGACTGTCGCGCGGTAGGCCCGCTGACCGTCGCCGTCCACCTGCGTGGCCAGGGAATCCACCCGCAATCGCAAGGCCGCCATGGGATTCCGTAACTGGTGCGACGCGTCCGCGACGAGCCGCCGCTGCTGTTCGGACGCCTCGACGACGGCGTCGGACATCCGGTTGAACGACGTCGCGAGAGAACGCAACTCCCTCGGTCCGGCGCGATCGGGGACCTCGGCGCGATGGCCCTCGGTCACCGCCTGCACGCCGGTCTCCAGTTCGTGCAGCGGCCGCACCATCCAGCGGGCCAGGAGCACCGCGAGCAGGACGAAAACCGCGGCGACCAGGACCGCGCCCGCCACGATCGCCGCCCAGCGGGTCGTGACGTCGTCCGCCGCCGTGGTCACCGAAGCGCGAAGGACGACGACTCCGGCCACCCGCGTCCCGGTGCCGACCGGTCGGGCGAAGTAGACCGGATCCGCCGACCACGGGCTCAGCTGTTCGGGTCCCTTCGCGGGCTGGTTGCGCAGGGCGGACTCGACGAGTGAGCGCACGATGGGCTCCGCGGCCGTCATCCCACCGGTTTCGACCAGCGGTATTCCGCGCGCGTCGACCACCACGACGGCTTCGCCGTATAACGACGAATACCGCTCGGCGTCGACCGTCAGCGTGGTCGGGTCATCGGCGTCGACGGCCTGCTGGGCGAGGACGGCGAACCGGTCGACGTCGGCGTTGCGGGCGATCACCAGCTGCTGGGTCCGCTGCGCGGCGGTCGACCCGAACAGCGGGATCGCGAACGCGGCGACGACGGTGAGCGCGAGCGCGACGAGAACGACCAGCAGCCGGGTGCGCACCGCTCAGTCCCGGCCGAAGCGGTAGCCGAATCCCCGGATCGTGGTCAGCAGCCCCGGCCGGTCGAGTTTCGCGCGCAGCTGGGTCAGGTGCACGTCCAGCGAGCGGGAGACGGCGAGGTACGCGTCGCCCCAGACCTCGTCCATCAGCTGCTGGCGGCTCACCGCCGTGCCGGGCCGGGCGGCGAGCACCGCCAGCACGGCGAATTCCTTGGTGGTGAGGCCGATGTCGGTCCCGTCGACCAGCACCCGCCGGGCCCCGAGGTCGATCTCGACGTCCTCGACGCGGACGACGTCGTCCTGGGGCGCGGCAGTGATGGCGGCGCGGCGCACCACCGCGTCCATCCTCGCCAGCAGTTCGGCGAGGCGGACCGGTTTGGTCAGGTAGTCGTCGGCGCCGAGCCGCAGCCCGCGCACCACGGACCGCTCGTCCCCGCGCGCGGTGAGGACCAGCACCGGCACCAGCGACACCTGACGGACCTTGCGGAGCACGTCCAGCCCGTCCATGTCGGGCAGGCCGAGATCCAGCAGGATCACGTCGGCCTCGCGATGCCGGTGCAGCGCGTCGCAGCCCCGGATCGCGTGGGAGACGGTGTGGCCACGCGCCTGCAGCGTTTCGGACAGCGCGTCGGCGACGCCGGCGTCGTCTTCGACCAGCAGCAACCGCATGACCACACCTTCCCGTCTAACGGCCGGAGACCGGCTCGGGCTGCTTCTTGTTGTCGAGCTCCGAGGTCTTCGAGGTTTCCCGCATTGTGCCGTACACGATGAGCGAGACCAGGACACAGCCCGCGACGTAGTAGAAGAACACCGATTCGTGGCCAGCGCCCTTGAGCGCCTGCGCGATGAGCTCGGCGGTGCCGCCGAAGATCGCCACCGTGAGCGCGTAGGGGAGACCGACGCCGATCGCGCGGATCTTCGTCGGGAACAGCTCGGCCTTCACGATCGCGTTGATCGAGGTGTACCCGGTGACGATCACCAGCCCGGCCAGCATCAGCAGGAAGGCGAACACCGGCTGCTTGGTCGCGCCCATGAGCGTCATGATCGGGACGGTCAGGAGCGTGCCGCCGATGCCGAAGAACATCAGCAGCGGGCGGCGGCCGATGCGGTCGGACAGCTTCCCGGCGAGCGGCTGCAGGATCGCGGCGACGAGGATCGCGCAGAACAGGATCAGCGTGACCGTCCGGCGCGGGATGCCCGCGGTGTTCTCCATGAACTTCTGGCTGTAGGTGGCGAAGGTGTAGAACGACACCGTTCCGCCGAGGGTGAGGCCGACGACGAGCGCGATCTCCTTGGGGTACTTGATCAGCGCGCGCAGCGTGCCCTTGTCGCCCGCGTCCTTGCCGGTGCCGGACGCCTTGGCCTCCTCGAAGCTGGCCGACTCGTCCATCCCGCGCCGCAGGATCATCACCACGACCGCGGCGAGCGCGCCGACGACGAACGCGATCCGCCAGCCCCACGAGGTCAGCTGCTGCTCGGTGAGAATGGACTGGAGCAGGAGCTGGAGGCCGAGCGCCAGCAGCTGGCCGCCGTACAGCGTCACGTACTGGAAGCTGGAATAGAAGCCGCGTTTGCCCGGAGTGGCCACCTCGGACAGATAGGTCGCGGAGGTCGAGTACTCGCCGCCGACCGAGAGCCCTTGGACGAGCCGGGCGATCAGAAGCAGGATCGGCGCGGCGATCCCGATACTGGCGTAGGTCGGGGTCACGGCGATCATCAGCGACCCCGTCGCCATCAACGTGACGGAAAGCACGAGTGCGCTTCGTCGCCCGAACCGGTCGGCGAACCGGCCCAGCATCCAGCCTCCCAGCGGCCGCATGAGGAACCCGACGGCGAACACCGCCGCGGTGCCGAGGAAGGCCGCCGTCGTGTCCTTGGTGGGGAAGAAGGACTTGGCGAAGTACGTGGTGAAGGCGGCGTAGGCGTACCAGTCGTACCACTCGACCAGGTTGCCGATGGAGCCGCGCAGCACGTTGCCGACGACTCGCCTCTCGCTTACGGGCGGCGACGCTTCGCCGATCCGGGTTGTCATCTTTGACCTCCTGTGTTCCGGCTCACGGTGAACAATCCGTGACGGCCGGGCAAGGTTTCGGCCCGGTTCCTAACATCCGCTTAGGACGGTCGCGGTTACCCGGAGGTAGGGGTGGCGCGGCTCCGGCGCGCGGCGGGCGAGCCGATAGCCTCAGTGCGGTCACGGACGAAGACGAGGCGAGGAGAGCTGAAGTGGGACGGTCGGTACTGGTCACCGGCGGCAACCGCGGCATCGGTTTGGCGATCGCGAAGGACCTCGCGGCGCAGGGACACAAGGTCGCGATCACGCACCGCGGTTCCGGCGCGCCCGACGGCCTCTTCGGCGTGCAGGCCGACGTCACCGACGCCGAGCAGATCGACGCCGCCTTCAAGCTCGTCGAGGAGCACCAGGGCCCGGTCGAGGTCCTCGTCGCGAACGCCGGCATGACCGACGACACCCTGCTCATGCGCATGAGCGAGGAGCAGTTCACCCGCGTCGTGGACGCCAACCTCACCGGCGCCTACCGCGTCGCCAAGCGCGCCTCCCGGGGCATGCTGCGTGGCAAGTGGGGGCGCTACATCTTCATCTCGTCCGTCGTCGGCCTCACCGGTTCGGCCGGTCAGGTCAACTACGCGGCGAGCAAGGCCGGTCTCGTCGGTCTCGCCCGCTCGCTCGCGCGTGAGCTGGGCTCGCGCAACATCACCTCGAACGTCATCGCCCCGGGCTTCGTCGCCACGGACATGACCGACGAACTCGGCGAGGACCGCAAGAAGGAGATCCTCGCCCAGGTTCCCTCCGGCCGGTACGCCGAGCCGTCGGAGATCGCCGCCGCCGTCCGCTACCTCGCCTCCGAAGAGGCCGGGTACGTCAACGGCGCGGTGCTGCCGGTCGACGGCGGCCTCGGCATGGGCCACTGACGTCCCCGTTTTCCCGTACTGATCGCAACAACTCCGGACTGGAGGTCCCGTGCCAGGACTGCTCGAAGGCAAGCGCCTGCTGATCACCGGCGTCATCACCGACGCCTCGCTCGCGTTCCACGCGGCCAAGATCGCGCAGCAGGAGGGCGCGAAGGTCGTGCTCACCGGCTTCGGCAGGCTGTCGCTCGTCGAGCGCATCGCCAAGCGCCTCCCCGAAGAGGCGCCGGTGCTGGAGCTGGACGTCACCAACCAGGAGCACCTCGACTCGCTCGCCGACCGCGCCCGTGAGCACGTCGACGGACTCGACGGCGTGCTGCACTCGATCGGGTTCGCCCCGCAGTCCTGCCTCGGCGCGCCGTTCCTGGACGCCCCGAGCGAGGACGTGAAGGTGGCCGTCGACGTCTCGGCGTACTCCTTCAAGTCGCTCGCCGTCGCGACCCTGCCGCTGCTGTCGCGCGGTTCGTCGATCGTCGGCATGGACTTCGACGCGCGCGTCGCGTGGCCCGTCTACAACTGGATGGGCGTGGCGAAGGCGGCACTGGAGTCGGTGAACCGGTACCTGGCTCGCGACCTCGGCCCGAAGGGGATCCGGGTCAACCTGGTCAGCGCCGGTCCGATGAAGACCATGGCCGCGAAGTCGATCCCCGGGTTCTCCGAGCTGGAGGAGGGCTGGGGCGACCGCGCGCCGCTCGGCTGGGACAGCTCCGACCCGGACCCGACGGCGAAGTCGGTCTGCGCCGTCCTGTCGGACTGGCTGCCCGCCACGACCGGCTCAATGATCATGGTGGACGGCGGAGTGCACTCGCTCGGCATCTGATCCCGTTCAAGCGCGTGAAGGCCCCCTTCCCTCGGCTCAGCCGAGGGAAGGGGCCTTCACGCGCTTCAAGCGGAGGTGGGTTGGGGGCGTGAGTGGCGTTTCGGGTTCTCTTGAGGGGGTAAGGCAAAGGTGTCGGGCCGTTGTGGCCGGCGAGAATGTGAGCTGTCACTCAGGGTGAGGGGTGTGTGGAAACAGGGACGTTGAATGTCCCTGTTTCCACACACCCTGGAGCTTCTCTGCCCACCTGGCTGTGGTGACCGGTCCGGTCACGCGGGACTGTGTGGATTTCTGAGCGTCCAACGCACCAAAATCCACACAGTCGGCGCCCGAGTTCCGGTGCCACGCGGAGTCACTGACCCGTTCCGCGGACACGCCACATCTGCCGTATCTCTCGATAACCCGAAACGCCACTCACGACCACCCGGGCCGATCTGCACGTGGGTGGTGTCGGGATCGCGCCGGTCCGGCGGCCGGGGTCGTTCAGCGGACTCGGTGCGCCGTGTCGCGAAAGCTTCTTTCGCAACCTTCAACGTTGTGAAAGTGGCTTTCGCAACACTGGGCGCCGGGGCAGCCCAGGTGGCGTTCGCGATCCGCCGAGAACACGCCACCTTTGCCTTACCCGTAATAGAACCCGAACTGCCACGCGCGACCCGGCCGACCTCTCGACGTGTCAGGGCAGGACGGCGTTCGCGACGTGCCAGGAGTCTTCGAGGAGCAGGTACTTGGTGATCCGCCCGTCGTCGTTCACCTCGAACTCGATGGTGAAGGCCGAGTCGATGACCTTGCCGGTGCTGCGGATGATCGAGCGGAGACGGCCGATCGCGACCGCGTGCGGCCCGTCGACGAGCACCCGCTCGACGTCGAACCGGTCTTTGACGAGGCCGTTGTCGAGCAGGTCGTAGAACTCGCGGATCTCCGCCGGGTTCCGGCGCGGGCCGATCCACGGGACCAGTTCGGTCGCGCCGGGGATGTCCCACGCGACGCTGTCGGCGAAGAGTTCCGAGGCGCCGTCGGTGTCCCCTGTGGACATTCGCCGGAAGAACTCGGTGAGCGTGGCTTGTGTTCGGTCGGACATGATTCTCCTTACTGGGTAACAGGTTCGCGAAGCAGGCGGGTGTCGTCGGTGCGCTGGACACCGGCGGCGAGGGTGAGTACGAGCACGGTGGCGGCACCGAGTCCGACGCTCACCCACGCGACGCTGGGATAGCCGAGGTCGGCGTCGATCGATTCGCCGCCGAGCCAGGGGCCGACGGTGTTGCCGACGTTGAAGGCGGCCGTCGTGCTCGCGCCGACGAGGGTGGGCGCGTTGCCCGCCACGGCGAAGGCGCGGACGTTCAGGGCGGGATTGATCCCGAATCCGGCGAGGCCGAACAGGAACACGGCGAAGATCGCGACCGGGGTCGCGGGGCCGGAGAGCGCGAGCAGCACCAGGGCGAGCAACGCGACGCCGAGGCCGCCGTAGAGGGTCGCGAAAGGCCTTGCGTCGGCGAGCCGTCCGCCCGCGGTGATGCCGATCAGCGCGCCGAGCCCGAACAGCGACAGCACTCCCGGCACCCAGCTTTCCGGCAGCCCGGCGATCTCGGTCAGCAAGGGCGCGAGATAGCTGAAGGTCGCGAAGATCATCGCCTGCGCGAGCGCGATCACGCCGAGCGCGAGCCAGAACCGGCCGCGGCGGTAGAGCCGCAGTTCGGTCGAGACGTCGGTCTTGTCCTCGCCGTTCTGGGTTTCCGGAACGAGGGCGAAGACGCCGATCAGCGCGACGACGGTCAGCGCCGTGACCGCCCAGAAGGCCGCTCGCCAGCCCGCGTGCTGGCCGAGGAAGGTGCCGGCGGGCACCCCGGCGATGTTCGCGACGGTGAGCCCGCCGACCAGGATGGCCAGCGCCCGGCCACGACGTTCGACCGGGACCAGCGCGACGGCGGTGGCCGCCGCGACCGCCCAGAACCCGGCGCAGGCGACGGCGCTGACGACACGGGTCGCGAAGAGCAGGGCGTACCCGGACCCCAGCGCGCCGACGACATGCGAGATCCCGAAGACGACGAGCAAGGCCATCAGGGTGGCGCGCCTCGGCACCCGCAGCGTCGCGATCGCGAGCAGGGGAGCGCCGACCACCATGCCGATCGCGAAGGCCGAGATGAGCAGTCCGGCCTCCGGGATGCCGACGTTCAGGTCGGCCGCCATTCCCGGCAGCAGGCCGGTGATCATGAACTCGGACGTGCCGAGCGCGAACACGCTCAGTCCGAGTACGCAGACTGCCAAAGGCACGAGGATTCCCTCCGGTTTTGTATTGATCGGTCCAAAATGTGGGCAGCGTCGCGCACAAGGCTTGTTTCGGTCTACTTCGCGGCGATCCCGTTCAGGGCGATGCCGGCGACGGCGTCCATGGCCGTCCGTCCGGCGCCGCGGCGGGACATGAGCCGGAGGCCGGCGACGGTGCTGTGCGCGAACTCGGCGATGTCGCCGGGCTCGCGGGCGCTGTCGATCGTCCCGTCGAGCTGTCCTTCCCTGGCGCAGGCCGCGAGAAGGGCGAGGTGCCGCTTGGTGTCGGCGTCGATCCGCGCCCTGATCTCGGGATCGCGGTCGCCGAACTCGGCCACCGTGTTGACCACGAGGCAACCTCGGCCGGGGTGTGCGACTTCCTCGTCGATCGTGTACGAGAACAGGGCGCCGAATCGCTCGATGCCGGTCCCGGACTCCTCCAGTAAGGCCGTTCTGGCCACGATTCCGCGCTCGGCGTAGTGGTCGAGCGCGCGCACGAACAGTTCATGCTTGCTGGTGAAGGTGTTGTAGATGCTGCTGCGGCCCAGGCCGGTGGCTTCGCAGAGGGTCTGGGTCGACGTGCCCTCGTAGCCGCGAACCCAGAACGCGTCCATGGCGCGCCCGATCGCCGCGCGCTCGTCGAATTCCTTCGGCCTGGCCATGCAAGCGACCGTACCAGGTTTTGGATCGATTGGTTCAAAATGGGCCGGGTCAGCGTGCGAGGCGCCACAACGGCAAGATGACGGGGTGGGTTACGACGCGCTGCTTTGGCTTTCGTTCGGTGGTCCCGAGGGACCCGACGAGGTGATGCCGTTCCTGGAGAACGTCACGCGGGGTCGGGGAGTCCCCCGGGAACGACTGCTCGAGGTCTCCGAGCACTATCAGCACTTCGGCGGGGTCTCGCCGATCAACCGCCTGAACCGGGACGCGATCTCCGCGGTGGAGAAGAAGCTCGCGGCGGCAGGGATCGAGCTGCCCGTCCACTTCGGCAACCGCAACTGGCGGCCGATGGTCGAGGACACCCTCGCCGAGATGACGAAGGCGGGCGCTCAGCGCGTCCTGGTCTTCCCCACGAGCGCGTACGGCGGCTACTCCGCCTGCCGTCAGTACGACGAGGACATCGAGCGTGCCCGCGCGGCCGTCGGCGACGGCGCGCCGGAACTGGTGAAGCTGCGGCAGTTCTTCGACCACCCGCTGTTCATCGCGGCCTTCGCCGACGCCGTCCGCGCCGCGCACGCGGAGCTGGGGAACCAGTCGGGAACGCGGACGGTCTTCTGCGCCCACTCGGTGCCGGAGTCCGCCGACAACGCGTCCGGGCCGCCGTCCGAAGGCGGCCGACGCTACTCGCGCCAGATCGCCGAGGCCGCCCGTCTCGTCGCGGCGGAAGCGGGGATCGAGACCTACGACGTCGTATGGCAGTCGCGCTCCGGCCCGCCCCAGGTGCCGTGGCTGGAGCCGGACATCGTCGACCACATCGACGCGCTCCACGCCGAGGGCGTCACCTCGGTGGTCGTCTGCCCGGTCGGCTTCGTGTCCGACCACCTAGAGGTGATCTGGGACCTCGACAACGAGGCCGCCGAGCGGGCCGCGGAGCACGGCATGGGCTTCGCGCGGGCCGCGACGCCGGACACCGACCCGCGCTTCGCGGAGCTCGTCGTCGAACTGATCCGGGAGCACACCGAGGGGGCGCCGGCGCGGAAGCTGTCGCCGTTCCCGGCGGCCGGGTGCACGGTCAACGGGGCGCCTTGCGCGGTCGGTTGCTGCGAGCCCGCCAAGCGCCCTGCGCGCCCTTAGTCCGGAGTATATAAAGGCCCCCTTCCTTGCGCTAGGCGCAAGGAAGGGGGCCTTCATGTACTGATCCTCGACAGGTGGAGGTCGATCAGCGCGACGGCCTCTTCGCCGGTCTGGTAACCCAGCAGGACCGCGTCTCCCAGTCCGGTCACCAAGGCCAGGAGTAGGCCCGCTTCGGCAGTGGGGTCGACGGTCGGCAAGAGATCCCCGGCGTCCCGGGCGGCGGTGAGCAGGGCTGCCACCGCGTCGCGGAGCAGCCCGTGACCGGTCCGGAAATGGCCGGCGATCTCCGGATCCTTGAGCGCGCGCACGACGAAGGCGTTGGCGACCAGCGCGGCGTCCCGGCCGGGCTCGTCGAGGGGGAGCAGGGCGACGAGCAGATCCCGGACCCGAGGCTCCGCCCCCGGTGGAGTGGCGATGCGCTCCTCGAGTCCACTTCGCAAGGTGGTGACCGCGAAGCGCAGCATGTCGTCCCTCGACGCGAAGTAGTGCTGGACGAACCCCTTCGAGATGCCCGCTTCGGTGGCGACCTCGTTCAGGCTGACGCCTTCGAGCCCCCGATCGGCCGCGATACGGCGGACGGCCGCGGCGATCTGCTGCCGCCGATGCTCGTGATCGACTCGCTTGGGCACCCACTCCTCCTTTTTGCAGTCCGATCGGATTGCAAACTTGTCACCAACTGCTTTACAATCCGATCGTACCGCAAAAAGAGGAGGACGGATGAAGGTGGGCGGGTTCGCCTCGTCGGAGGCGCGAGCCGAGTACGAGGTCGTCTACGAACGCGGTCTCGCGGCCTTGCCCGCACCGACCGGGACATACGACGTCGAGACGGCGTTCGGGGTGGCGCGCGTGTACCGGTTCGGGCGGCCGGGCGGGACGCCGATCGTGCTGTTGCCGGGGCGGGCGGGGACCGCCGTGATGTGGGAGCCCAACCTCGCCGCGCTGATCGAGCACGGCGAGGTCTACGCGGTGGACCTCATCGGCGAGGCCGGGCGCAGTGAACAGACCGTCCCCATCCGCGACGGCGCGGACCAGGCCGCCTGGCTGACCACCGTGCTCGCCGAACTCGACCTGGCGTCCGTGCACCTGATCGGGTACTCGTTCGGCGGCTGGCTCGCGGTGAACCTCGCCGTCCGCGCGCCGGACCGGCTCAAGTCGCTCACCGTGATCGATCCCGTGCTGACGTTCGGCGGGTTGACCGCCGGCTTGGTCGTCCGTGCCACGCTCACCGCGATCCCCGTCGTCAATCGGTGGGCCCGTCCTTCGTTCCTCCACTGGATCTCCGGCGGCGCGGAGATCGACGCCTCGGACCCGGTCGCGCGGGTGATCGACGAAGGGATGCGGACCTATCGCATCGCCCTGCCGACGCCAAAGTTGTTCACCGACGCGCAGTTGCGTTCCCTGCGGATGCCCGTGCTGGCCCTGATCGCCGGGCGCAGCGTCATCCACCAGCCGGAACGCGCGGCCGCCCGGGCCCGCGAACTCCTTTCGCGCGGACAGGTCGAACTGTGGCCGTCGGCGACCCACGCCATCGCGGGTGAAGCCGCGACCGAGGTCAACGCGCGGGTCTCGGCCTTCCTGGCCGAATGCGAAGGGAAAACGCCGTCGTGACGGCGCGTGGCAAGAACCCGACGGTGTCCTTGCTGTTCTGGGACGTCGCGCTGCCGTTGGCCGCCTACTACGGGCTCAGGCTCGCCGGACAGAGCGAGCAGGTCTCCCTGCTGGCCGGGGCGGTACTGGCCGCTTGCCGGATCGCCTGGGTCGCGATCCGCGACCGGTCCTTCGACGGCTTCGCCGCGCTGCTGGCCGGAGTCCTCGGGGTCGGGCTCGTGCTTTCGCTGGTCACCGGTGACGTGAAATTCCTGCTGCTGAAGGAATCCTTCGCCACCGCGACGGCCGCGATCGTGCTGCTGGTGAGCTGCTTCGGCCGCACGCCGATGGTGCTCGTCGCCGTGCGTGCCGGGGCCGGCGCGGCCAAACGCGCCGAGATCGACAGGCTCAGTGACGAGGTCCCGGCCTTCCGGCGCGCTTTCACCCGGATGTCGGCGGTGTGGGGCGTGGTTCTGCTGCTGGAGGCCGTGGTCCGGGTGCCGCTGGTCTACCTCTTGCCCGCCGACGTGATGAACGCGCTGAGCGTGGTCCTGCTGCTCGCCGTCATCGGCGTGCTTTCCCTGTGGTCGGTCCGGTACGCCGAGAAGGTCCTGAAAAAGCACACTGTGGCCGCGTGATCTTACGGGTGCCTGTCCGCCTGGTCCGCGAACACCCGCACCGCTTCGTTGATCGCCGCGCAGCGCGCGTTGCGGACGGCCTCGTTCAGCGGCCGCAAGGCTTCCGCTCGCCGCAACGCGGCGGAAGAGGAGAGCGCGCCGCCGGGATCGTCGGACTCGGCGATGGCGAGGATCGCCGCGATCTCCTCCGAGCGCTGAAGCACCCGCAGCGCCCGGCCGGGCATCCCGGCGGGCCAGGGCGAGTCGGTGGCCGAACGCAATCGCGCCGAGAGTTCCGCGCGCACGCCCGGCCGCTCGCTGGCGACGTCCAGGGTCTGCAACGCACCGGCGCTCGCCCGGATCGCGTCGGTCAGGCCGTGCTCGGCTTCGCCCAGCGGGCGGTATTCGAGGACGCCCGGCATGGGCACCGAGTACACGGTCCACCGCATCAGCCCTTCGGCGATCGCCTCGGGCACCACGCCGTAGCCGAGATCCGGCAGCACGACGGCCTCGCCGGTCCGCAACGCGGCCTCGGTGAACGGTCCGCCGCCACCCAGGCCGCGGACGTCGCCGGGCACCGGGAGCAGCAGCTGCATGCTCTTCGCGCCCTGCGCGCGCAGGGCGAGCAGCAGCTGGACCGGGGTCGCCGCGCGGTTGAACGCGAGGGGCAGGTCGAACGCCTCGGCGGCCGCCGCGTCGGCGGCGACGAAGTCGTGGGCTTCACCCCAGACCTGAAGGGCGTCAAGGACGTCGTCGGAGGCGGCGGCTCCGTTCAGCCACGCCGAAGACCAGACCGCGAGGGTCGCACTAGGACGGCACACCGGACTGATTTTAGTCGTGCTTCGAAGCAGGCGGGCCGCCCGTCCCCGCGAGTCGGTTGACCCAGAGCTGGAGTTGCTTCACGTCGACAGGGGCCATGATCGCGACGTAGCGTCGAACGGGTGAACGATGTTCCCGCAAACCTGCCCCGGACCGCCGGGGACCTCCGCGCGGCCGGCCACCTGCCGCGTTCGATCAAACAAGAACTGCACGACAACCTGCTCGCCAAGCTCCGCTCCGGGGAAGACCCCTGGCCGGGGATCGTCGGTTTCTCGCGGACCGTGGTGCCGCAGCTGGAACGCGCGCTGCTGGCCGGGCACGACGTCGTCCTCCTCGGTGAACGCGGTCAGGGCAAGACCCGCCTCCTGCGCACCCTCGCGGGACTGCTCGACGAGTGGACACCCGTCATCGAGGGCGCCGAACTGGCCGAGCACCCGCTCGACCCGATCACCCCGGAGTCGCGCCGCCGCGCCGCCGAACTCGGCGACGACCTGCCGGTGACCTGGCGCCACCGCGACGAGCGGTACACGGAGAAACTGGCCACACCGGACACTTCGGTCGGTGACCTGATCGGCGACGTCGACCCGGTGAAGGTCGCCGAAGGCCGCAGCCTCGGCGACCCCGAGACCATCCACTTCGGACTCGTCCCGCGTGCCCACCGCGGCATCGTGGCGATCAACGAGCTGCCGGACCTCGCCGAGCGCATCCAGGTCGCGCTGCTGAACGTGATGGAGGAACGCGACATCCAGGTGCGCGGGTACACCCTGCGCCTGCCGCTGGACGTGCTCCTGGTGTCGACGGCGAACCCGGAGGACTACACCAACCGCGGCCGCATCATCACCCCGCTCAAGGACCGGTTCGGCGCGGAGATCCGCACGCACTACCCGCTCGACGTCGACGCGGAGATCGCGGTCGTCCGGCAGGAGGCGCGTCTGGTCGCCGAGGTCGGCGAGCCGCTGCTGGAGGTGCTCGCCCGGTTCGTACGGAACCTGCGCGAATCGCCGGTCATCGACCAGCGGTCCGGCGTCTCGGCCCGGTTCGCGGTCGCGGCGGCGGAAACGGTCGGCGCGGCCGCGCTGCGCCGGTCGGCGCTCACCGGTGAAGAACCGGCCGTGGCGCGTCCGGTCGACCTCGACGCCGTGCCCGCGGTCCTGCGCGGCAAGCTCGAGTTCGAGCCGGGGGAGGAGGGTCGCGAGACCGAACACCTCGTGCACCTGCTGCGCCGGGCGGTCGCGGAGACGGCCCGTTCGCGGTTCGCCGGCCTCGATCTCCAGCCGCTGGCCGAAGCCGTCGAGGCCGGGCACCTGGTGGCCACCGGGGAACGTGTCCCCGGCAAGGACGTGCTCGCCGCGCTGCCGGAACTGCCCGTGCTCCACGACGTCGCCGCTCGCGCCGGGGTGAGCCCGGACGAACCGGCGGGGCGGATCGCGTCCGCGGTCGAACTGGCGCTGGAATCCCTGTTCCTGTCGAGGAAACTCGCCAAGGACTCCGACGACTCGACCACCGTTTACGGCCGATGAGTTTCCTCCCGGAGGGTTACTCGTACGGGCCGTGGAACGACGGCCCGGATCCGCTGGCGCCACCGGCGGACCTGCGGGACGCGCTCGACGAGATCGGGCGCGACGTCATGGCCGGGGCATCGCCCAGGTCCGCGCTGGAAGAGCTGCTGAGACGTGGCACCCCGCGCACCGCCGGGCTCGACGAGCTGACCAGGCGGCTCTGGCAGCGCCGGTCGGAGATCCAGCGGCGGCACCGGCTGGACGGCACGCTCCAGGAGGTCCAGCGGCTGCTCGAACAGGCGCTGGAGGCCGAGCGGCGCGAGCTGTTCCCCGATCCGGACGACGACGCGCGCTTCCGGGAAGCGCGGCTGGACGCGCTCCCGCCGGGAACCGCGGCCGCCGTGCGCGAACTCGCCCAGTACGACTGGCGGTCGGAGCAGGGCCGGGAGAACTACGGGAAGATCCGTGATCTGCTCGGCCGTGAGCTGCTGGATTCCCGCTTCGAAGGGATGAAGGAAGCACTCCGGAACGCCGGACCGGAAGACGCCGAGCGGGCGAACAAGATGCTCGCCGACCTCAACGACCTCCTGGCCGCGCACGCGCAGGGGCGCGAGGACGTCCCGGAGCGGTTCGCGGAGTTCATGCGCGAGCACGGCGAGTTCTTCCCGGAGAACCCGAAGAACGTCGAGGAGCTGGTCGACGTCCTCGCCGCTCGCGCAGCGGCGGCGCAGCGGATGCTCAACTCGATGACGCCGGAACAGCGCGCCGAACTGGCCGAGCTGTCCCAGCAGGCGTTCGGCGACCCCCGGCTCGCGCAACAGCTGTCCACTTTGGACGCCCAGCTGCGCGCACTGCGGCCCGGTGAGGACTGGACGTCTTCGGAACGCTTCCGGGGCAACGACCCGCTCGGTCTCGGTGACGGCGCCAGGGCGATGTCCGATCTGGCCGAACTGGACGCGCTGGCCGAACAGCTCGGCCAGTCCTACCCGGGCGCGAGACTGGAGGACATCGACGTCGAGGCACTCGAACGCCAGCTCGGACCGGACGCCGGCGTCGACGCGCGGCGGCTGTCCGAACTGGAACGGGAGCTCCGGCGGCAGGGCCTGTTCGAACGGGCTCCCGACGGCACGCTCCGGTTGTCTCCCAAGGCTTTGCGGAGGCTGGGGGAGACGGCGCTCGCCGACGTCGTGCACGCGTTGCGCGGCAAGGCGGGCGAGCGGGACACCGAGTCCGCCGGGGCCGCGGGCGAGCCGACCGGCGCGACCAGGCCGTGGCGGTTCGGGGACATGCAGCCGTGGGACGTCTCCCGGACGGTCCGCAACTCCGTCCTGCGTTCGGTTTCGATGGGCGAGCGGTCGGTCCGGATGGACGTCTCCGATGTCGAGGTGGTCGAGACCGAGCACCGGTCGCGCGCGGCGGTCGCGTTGCTCGTGGACACCTCGTGGTCGATGGTGCAGGAGGGCCGCTGGCTGCCGATGAAGCGGACGGCGCTCGCGCTGCACCAGCTGATCAGCACCCGGTTCCGCAACGACGCGCTCCAGCTGATCACCTTCGGGCGCCACGCGACGTCGGTCGAACTGGCCGAGCTGGTGGGGCTGGAAGGCGCCTGGGAACAAGGCACCAACGCCCATCACGCGCTGCTGCTCGCCGGACGGCATCTGCGGCGGCACCCGGACGCCCAGCCGGTGGTCCTGATGGTCACCGATGGCGAGCCGACGGCGCATCTGGAACCGGACGGCACGGCCGAGTTCGACTACCCGCCCCAACCGAGGACGCTGCTCAAGACGCTGTCCGAAGTGGACCGGATGGCGAAACTGGGCGCGTCGGTGACGGTGTTCCGGCTCGGCGACGACCCCCGTCTGACCGCGTTCGTCGACCTGCTCGCGCGCCGTTCGGGCGGCCGGGTGGTCGCCCCGGACCTCGACGGGCTCGGCGTCGCGGTGGTCGGCGACTACCTGCGGACCAGGAAGCGGTAGCTCAGCGGCCGGTCACCTTGATCCTGGCTCCCCGACCGGGTTCCAAGGTGATCGGCCGCGACCGGATCCGCTCCGGTCGCGGGTGTTCCGGGGCGACGGCGAACCGGCCGAACAGCTCCCGCAGCACGATCGAGCCCTCCATCAACGAGAAGCCCGCGCCGAGGCACCGGCGGGCGCCGCCACCGAACGGCAACCAGCTGCCCGCCGGGGGCGAGCCGTCGAGGAACCGCTGGGGCCGGAACAGCTTCGCGTCGGGATGATGATCGTCGTCGCCGTGGACGACGAGGATCGACGGCATGACGTCGAAGCCGGCGGGAATCCGGTAGCCGCCGATTTCGACGTCCTCGGTCAGCCGCCGCACGACCTCGCCGACCACCGGGCGCAGCCGCAACGACTCCTTCATCACCGCTTCGAGTGCCTTTTCGTCGCCTTCGTCCGCCGCCCGCGTGGTGAACGCCGCCTGTTCGGGATCCCGGGAGATCTCGTGCAGTGCCCAGGCGAGCGCGGTCGCCGTGGTCTCGTGCCCGGCGAGCAACAGGGTGACCAGCTGGTCACGGAGCTCCGCGTCGCTCAGTTCGTCCCCGTCGGCGGGCACCGTGAGCAGCCGGGACAGGACGTCGGTCCGCTGATCGAGGTCGGACACCTGGCGCCGCTCGGAGATCTCGGCGTAGAGCAGCTCGTCGACCCGGGCCTGTCGTTCGGCGTACGTGCGCCACGGCCGGTAGCGCTGGAGGCGGGGACTCTGCCAGCCGATCACCTGGACCAGGTCGAGCTCCACCAGATGCCCGATCAGCCGCCGGAGTTCTTCGAGCCGCGGTCCTTCGGCGACACCGAACACGACCCGCAGGATGATCTCCATCGTCAGCGCGCGCATCCGGTCGTGCGCGCCGAACGCCCGGTCCTCCGGCCAGCGGTCGAGTTCGGCTCTGGTCAGTCCGGTGATCATGGCGCGGTAGCCGCGCAGCGCCGCGCCGTTGAACGCGGGCATCAGCAGCTTCCGGGCGCGCAGATGGGTGTCTTCGTCGGTGACCAGGACGGAGTGGTCGCCCATCAGCGGCTTCAGGGTGACGTTGCCCTCGCCGCCGTGGAACGTCGTGACCGGCCCGGTGAACACGGTCTTGATGTCGTCGAGGTCGGTGAGCATCACGATGTCGCGGTGCGGCGCGAACCTCATCCGGACGACGGAGCCGTAGCGGCGCTTGAGCAGCGGGAGCACGTGATGACGGAGGTTGCCGACGACGAGCGTCTGGACGAGTGCGGGCAGCGGGGGCCCGGGCGGAAGTGCGGCCGACGTGGTGGTTCCAGCTCTCCCCATACCCCGGTTTTACGCGCGGAGCGGGACGACGTCCACCTACGCTGGGCCGATGGGGTATCCGGTGGGAAAGGTCGCGGCGCTGTCGGGCGTCACCGTGCGCACGCTGCATCACTACGACGAGATCGGCCTGCTGTCACCCAGCGGGCGGACGGCAGCCGGATATCGCAGCTACAGCGATGACGACCTCGAACGGTTGCAGCGCGTCCTGTTCTACCGCGAACTCGGCTTCGGCCTGGACACGATCGCCAAGGTGGTCGACGACCCGTCCCTGGACGCGCTGGAGCACCTTCGGCGGCAGCGGACGCTGCTCGTCGAGCGGATCGGCGAGCTCACGCGGATGGTCGAATCCGTCGAGCGGGTGATCACGGCGAAGGAGGTCGGTAGCGTGCTGACGCCGGAGGAGCGGTTCGAGGTCTTCGGCGGCTTCCGTGAGCCGGAGGGCTACGCGGAGGAGGCCGTCCGCCGGTGGGGCGAGACCCCGCAGTGGCAGGCGGCCGCCGTACCGCGCTCGAAGGACGAATGGGTCGAGGCGGAGAAGGCCCGGGAGGACTGGGTCCGGCGGCTGCTCGACGTCGTCGACTCCGGCGCGCCCGCGGACAGTGTCGCGGCGATGGATCTCGCCGAGGAGCACCGGCTGATGCTGGCCGCGTTCATGGGGGACTGCGGCCACGAGATGCATCGCGGGGTCGCCCGGATGTACGCGACCGAACCGGTCCAGCTGGGTTTCCTGGTGCGGGAGCCGGACCAGCGACCGGGGCTCGGCGAGTACATCCGGGACGCCGTCCACGCCAACGCCGACCGGGCCGGGAAGTAGCGACTTCGGTTACTCCGGCCGTGTTCCTCTCCCACCGGACGGGAACGGCGTCGCGGCTCCGCTTACAGTCGGGGTATGCAGACTTGGTCATCGGTCGACGTGCCCCGTATCCCCGGCACCCCCCGTCCGCTGCGGCTCCACGACACCGCGACGGGGCAGATCCGTCCCACGGCGCCCGGGTCCACCGCCCGGATGTACGTCTGCGGCATCACGCCGTACGACGCCACCCATCTGGGGCACGCCGCCACGTACCTGACGTTCGACCTGGTGAACCGCCTGTGGCGGGACGCCGGGCACGACGTCCACTACGTGCAGAACGTGACGGACATCGACGAGCCCCTGCTGGAGCGCGCCGAGCGGGACAAGGACGACTGGGTCGTCCTCGGCATGCGCGAGACGGCGTTGTTCCGCGAGGACATGACCGCGTTGCGGGTGCTGCCGCCGCGCCAGTTCGTTGGGGCGGTCGAGAGCATCCCGGAGATAGTCGAGGTCATCGCGAAGCTGGTGGCGAACAGGAGCGCGTACCGCGCGGACGACGCGGAGTACCCGGACATCTACTTCGACCACAACGCGACCGGGCATTTCGGCTCCGAGTCCAACTACGACGCGGAGACCATGGCCAAGTTCTTCGCCGAACGCGGCGGGGACCCGGACCGGCCGGGCAAGCAGCATCCGCTCGACGCGCTGCTGTGGCGGATGGCGCGGCCGGGTGAGCCGTCGTGGGAGTCCGAACTGGGCGCGGGACGCCCCGGCTGGCACATCGAATGCAGCGCGATCGCGGTCAACCGCCTCGGCCTCGGCTTCGACGTCCAAGGCGGCGGCTCGGACCTGATCTTCCCGCACCACGAGTACAGCGCCGCGCACGCGGAGGCCGTCGCGGGGGACCGCCCGTTCGCGCGGCACTACGTGCACGCCGGGATGATCGGCCTCGACGGCGAGAAGATGTCGAAGTCGCGCGGGAACCTCGTGTTCGTCTCGCGGCTGCGGGCCGACAAGGTCGACCCGGGCGTGATCCGGCTCGCGCTGTTCGCCGGCCACTACCGCGAGGACCGGCCGTGGACCGCGCAGCTGCAGTCGGATGCGGAAGCACAGTTGGCGCGCTGGCGCGAAGCGGTCTCCCTCGCCACGGGCCCCGCGGCGGAGGACACCGTCGCGCGCCTTCGCGACCACCTCACCGACGACCTCGACACGCCCAAGGCGCTCGCGGCCGTCGACGCGTGGGCAGGGCAGGCCCTGAACCGGTCGGGGACGGACCCGGCGGCGCCCGGCCTGATCCGGAACGCGGTCGACGCGCTGCTGGGCATCGAGCTCTGAGAAGTGTCATGAGGGGTCCCCATAGGACACTTTTCGTCCTATGGGGACCCC
>NZ_JBHXJK010000010.1:0-60769 GCF_042723255.1 Amycolatopsis thailandensis | reverse complement strand
TTTTTTGTTTGGTGGGGTCCCATGATTTCTCTTTTCGTCCTATGGGGACCCCTCATGACACCCGTATAACGACCTACACGGCGACGCGACCGGCTTCCAGCCGGAGGTGGTCACCCGACCAGTCCCGCCGCAGCCATCGATCGTGAGAAGCGATGACGACGGCGCCCGGCGCGGAATCGAGCGCCGTGAACAACTCCTCGGCCAAGGTGAGCGAGATGTGGTTCGTCGGCTCGTCCAGCAGGAGCACCTCCGGCGGGTCGGCGATCAGCAACGCGAGCGCGAGCCGCCGCCGCTGCCCGACCGACAGCGCGCCCACCCGGGTCCCGAGATCACGCGGGGCCAGTAGTCCCAGCCCGCGCAACGGGGGAGCGTTCTCGCCGAGGGCCTCGGCGTAGGTCCGCTGCGCGGTCTTGTCCGGCTCGGCGAACGCGACATCCTGGTCCAGCATGCCGATCCGCACCCCGCGTCCGGAAAGGACGGTCCCGGAATCCGGCTCCAGCGAGCCGGCGAGGACCGACAGCAGCGTCGACTTCCCGGCGCCGTTGCCGCCGGTGATCAGGAGCCTCGACGTCGTCGTGATGTCGAGCGTCGCCAGCCGCAGCCGCCCGGCGATCTCGATGTCCCGTACCGAGATCGCAGTCTTGCCCTCCCCGGGTTCGCCGGTCAGGTCGCCCTGGAACCGCAGGGGCGCTGGTGGTTTCCGCACCTGGTCGCGTTCCAGTTCGTCCAGCCGCAGTTGCGCGTTGCGGACCCGGCGTGAGATCTGCTTCTGCACCCTCCCGGTCTTGAAGTCGTAGAGCATCTTGGCGTTGTCGCGCTGCGGCCGGTTGTGCGCGACGGCGCGCGCGGTGACGGCCACCGATTCGCGCAGTTCCTTCAGCTCGTCCTGCTCCTCGGCGAAGCGTTGTTCCCAACGCGCCCGTTCGGCCCGTTTCTGGTCCAGGTAGTCCGAATACGTGCCGCCGTAGCGGGTCGGACCGCCCAGCGCCGGGTCCAGGTCGACGATGTCGGTGCACACCGCGTCGAGGAACACGCGATCGTGTGACGACAGCACGAGGACACCGGTCAGCGACGCGAGATGCTGTTCCAGGAACTCCATCGCGGCGTCGTCGAGGTGGTTCGTCGGCTCGTCCAGGACGAGCGTGCCCGGCCGCCGGATCAGCAGCGCCGCGAGGCCGAGCCGTGACCGCTGACCACCCGACAGCGTGCCCAGTTCGCGCCCCGGATCGATCCCGGCGAGCCCCAGACCCGCGCACACGACCTCCGCTCGCCGGTCGGCGTCCCAGAGATCGTGCGCCTGGGCCCATTCGAGGACGCTGCCGTACTCGTCGAGCACCGCCGCGTCGTCCGGGCGCTCCGCGAGCGCTTCGGTCAGCTCGTCGAGTCTCGCCGACGCTCGCCGTATCTCGGCGAGCGCGTCGTCGATGACCTCGGAGAACCGCGCCGTCAGGGGGAAAGGCAGTTCCTGCAAGAGGAATCCGAGGTCGTCACCCCGCAGGACCTCGCCACCGTGCGGCTCCTCGACCCCGGCCAGCAACCGCAGAAGCGTGGATTTGCCGACGCCGTTCTCGCCGACCAGGCCGAGTCGTTGGCCCGCCGAAGCCGTCAGGTTCACGCCGTCGAGCACGACGCGGGCGCCGTAGGAGTGGACGAGGTCTTTGGCGATCAGGGAAAGAGACATACGACATCACCGCGTTTCTTCGGACATGAGGGATCTCCGCCGGGCGTCGTGGCTCACGGGAGCAGTGCTCGACCGGGGCCGCCTCGGAACGGGGAAGGTGTGATGTCAGTTGTCCATGATGCGAGCAGTCTAACGCAACCTGTGTAGCGTTAGTCAACCCCCTCTTTCCGGGGCCCGGACCGCAGTCGGACGGCCTCTTGTTCGGCGAAGACGCGTCCGTCGGTCAGAACGCCGAGGAGCGCGGCGAGCTGACGCCGGTCGAGCTTGGCGAGCCGGTCGCCGAAGAATCGGGCCACGGGGGAGTAGAGGTCGGCGACGTCGTCCAGCCGGTCGGGGAGCGGGCGGACCACGAGGCGACGGCGGTCGGCGGGATCGGGGGCGCGTTCGACCAGGCGCCGTTCCTCCATGCGGTCGAGCATGCGCGTCACCGCGCCGGTGGTCATGCCGAGGGCGCGTGCGAGCTGGGTCGGCGACGTCGCGGCACCGCTGATGACCAGCTGGAGTCCGTGCAGCTCGGTGGGGCTGATCCCGAGCCGCTCCGCCATGGCCGTCTGGAACAGGACGGTCGCGCTGACGAACCGGGGGATCTCCAGTGCGGCCGCGGTGGCGAGTTCTCGCTGGTCAGGCACGTGCATTCCTTCGGCAGTAGTTGAGTTGTGCAGTTACTGTGACGCGCAGCAACTGTCCTGGCAAGGATATGGGCGGCGTCTTGACACTTTCGAGGCCGCCTGCGAATCTGAAAGGGAACTTTCGAAAGACTTCTTTCAGATTGGATCGGGCGATGGCCGGGTTACCGCCGCGCAAGCGGATCGAGGACGTCGAGCTGATGCGGGCGCTGGCGCATCCGCTGCGGTCGGCGCTGGTGGACCACCTGATGGCGGTCGGCCCGCGCACCGCGAGCGAGTGCGCGGCCGCGGTCGGCTCGACAGCCTCGAATTGCAGCTGGCACCTGCGGCAGCTGGCCCGGCACGGTCTCGTGGAGCGGGCAGAGGGGGAGGACGGGCGGGAGCGGCCTTGGCGCGCGTGTCAGGTCGGCATCGAGTTCGGCGACGACCCGGAGCTGCACGGGGCGCAGCTTGCGGTCGTGGGCACCACCCTGGCGCGGGAGAAGGAGCTGACTGAGCGCTACCTCGACGCCGCCGACCGGCTCGACAAGGAGTGGCGCGACGCCTCCGGGATCAACAACTACTCGCTACGGGTGACCGCGGCCGAGCTGGACGAGCTGGCCCGCCGGATCGACGCGCTCGTGCGGCCTTACGTCAGCGCGATCCGTGAAGACGTCCCTGAGGGAGCCCTGCCGGTCCACTTGGGACTGCGGGCGTTCCCGCGCATCGACGCCGAGGGGAAACCGAGCACATGAGACCGTTGAGAGAACCCGCTTTCGCGCGGCTGTGGATCGCCGCGTTCTTCTCCGAGACCGCCGAGTGGATGCTGCAGATCGCGCTGCCGGTGTTCGTCTTCAAGGCGACCGGTTCGGCCGCCACCACGGCGATGAGCATCGTCCTCGGCCTGCTGCCCGCGGTGCTGCTCAGCCCGGTCGCCGGCGTGATCGCGGACCGCTGGAACCGGCGGCTGGTGCTGTGCGTGGTGTGCGCGGGCCAGGCGTTCGTGGCGCTGCCGCTGCTGTTCGTCGCGTCCGGCGGCCCGGTGTACGTGATCTACGGGGTGATGGCCGCGCAGGCGGGGCTGGCCTCGTTGTTCGAGCCCGCTCGCAACGCGCTCGTGCCGGAGCTGATCGCCCCGGACGAGCTGATCGGCGCCAACGGTCTCATGAGCATCAACGGCAGCGTCGCGCGTCTCGCCGGAGGCTGGGCAGGTGGTCTCCTGCTCGGTTTCGGCGGCCTCGGCTGGGTCGTGGTGGCGTATCTCGGCGTGCTGATCGTGGGTTCGATCCTGCTGTCGCGCCCCTTCCGGCGGACCGCCGCGCCGATCGAGGCGGGTCCGCACGAGCCGGTGCTGCGAGCCTGGCTCGACGGGCTCCGCGAGATCGGCCGCGAAGGACGTCTTCGCCTCGCCGGTGTCGTCGTGGTGCTGACCTCGCTGGCGCAGGGGATGTTCCTCGTGCTGTTCGTGGTCTTCGTGCTCGACATCCTCAAGGGCACCGAAGGTGACGTCGGCCTGCTGCGCGGGGTGCAGGCGCTCGGCGGGCTGGCCGCGGGTTTCGCCGTCGCCACCGTCGCCCGCAAGGCCGCGCCCACCGCCCTGCTCGGCTGGGGCGGGCTCGCGCTCGGCCTGCTGTCGGCGGTGATCTGGAACCTGCCCGCGCTCACCGTGTCGCTGCCGCTGGGCGTCTTCATCGGACTGTTCGGGCTGGTCGGCGCCCCCGGGGTGCTGGCCGGGTCCGGTTTGCTCTCGCTGGTCCAGACGACCGCGTCGCCCGAGCGATCCGGCCGCGTCCTGAGCACCGTGTTCGCCGGGACCGCCGGGTTCACC
Source organism: Amycolatopsis thailandensis (assembly GCF_042723255.1). Taxonomy (NCBI): domain Bacteria; kingdom Bacillati; phylum Actinomycetota; class Actinomycetes; order Pseudonocardiales; family Pseudonocardiaceae; genus Amycolatopsis; species Amycolatopsis thailandensis. Next base: position 56,655 of record NZ_JBHXJK010000010.1, on the reverse strand, counting down.
GCCCTGGGCGCGCTGCTGGCCGGCGGGCTGGTGGACGCGCTGGGCAGCGGGGTCCTGTTGAACGTCCAAGCCGGTCTCCACATCGTTTCGGCGTTGGTCGTGCTGGGGGTGTCGGCGACGGGCGGGTTACGCCGGGATGCGGTTTTGGCGGTTCGCCGGTCCGAGTGAAGCTACGGTGGAGGAGTGCCGCATCTCTTCGCCACCAGCGACCTCCACGTCACTCATGAGGGCAATGCCCCGCTCGTCGACGAGGTCGTTCCCCGGACCCCCGACGACTGGCTGCTCGTGGCCGGTGACGTCGCCGAACGCGCCGAGTCCGTGATCGGGGTGCTCAAGACCTTGCGTGAACGCTTCGCGAAGGTCGTCTGGGTCCCCGGCAACCACGAGCTGTGGACCACCCAGAAGGATGAATGCCAGCTGCGTGGCCAGGCGCGCTACGAGCACCTGGTCGAGCGCTGCCGGGAAATCGACGTGCTCACCCCGGAGGATCCGTATCCGGTGTGGGAACACCAGGAGAAGCCGCTGACGATCGCCCCGCTGTTCGTGCTCTACGACTACAGCTGGCGGACCCCGTCGGCCGAGGGGCTGCCGCTGCTCGCGGCCGTCGACCAGGCGCGTGAGGCGGGCGTTCTGTGCACGGACGAGTTCTTCCTGCATCCCGATCCGTACCCGAGCAGGCAGGCGTGGTGCGCCGACCGGGTGAAGATCAGCACCGAGCGGCTGGAGGCGATCCCGGAAGACCACGGGACGATCCTGATGTCGCACTGGCCGCTGCACCGCCACCCGACCGCGCCGCTGTACTTCCCGGAGTTCGCGCTGTGGTGCGGGACGACCGAGACCGAGGACTGGCATCAGCGGTTCCGGGCGGAGGTCGCCGTCTACGGGCACCTGCACATCCCGCGTTCCACCGAGGCGGACGGCGTGCGGTTCGAAGAGGTCTCGCTCGGCTATCCGCGTGAGTGGCGGAAGCGGGCGAGGGGGCCGATCCCACTGCGGCGCATCTTCTGAGGTCGGTCGCCGAACGCTATGAACGGCTCGTTCCTTGCAAAATTTGCAAGGAACGAGCCGTTCATAGCGCTTGAGAGCCGTTCTCAGCCGCGCCCGGGACCGTCCTGGCCCGGACGACGCCGCCGCAGGTACCGCTCGAACTCGGCCGCGATCTTGTCCCCGCTCACGTCGTCCAGCGTGAACTCGGTCTCCGCGTCGCCGCGCTCCTCGAGCCCGCGCACGTACTCGCTGATCTCCTCGTCCTCTTCGGCCATCTCGGTGACCGTCCGCTGCCACTCCTCGGCCTGCTCCGGGAGAGCGCCGAGCGGGATCTCGACGTCGAGGACGTCTTCGAGCTTGTGCAGGAGCGCCAGCGTGGCCTTGGGCGACGGCGGATGCGAGACGTAGTGCGGCACGGCCGCCCAGATCGACACCGCCGGGACACCAGCCTGCACGCAGTAGTCCTGAAGGACCCCGACGATCCCTGTCGGCCCCTGGTAGTTGTTCAGTTCCAGGCCGAACTGCGAAGCGGTGTCCTTGTCGTACGCCGTCCCGGTGACCGGTACGGGCCGGGTGTGCGCGGTGTCGGCCAGCAGCGCGCCGAGGGTGACGACGGTGGCCACGTCCAGTTGTTGGATGTGCTCCAGCAGTTCGGCGCAGAAGGCGCGCCAGCGCATGTTCGGCTCGGGTCCCTGGACCAGCACGATGTCGCGGCTGAGGCCCTCGGGGCGGCACACCGAGAGCCGCGTGGTCGGCCAGTCGACCCTTCGGGTGACGCCGTCGACCATGCGTACGGTCGGTCTGCTCACCTGGAAGTCGTAGTACTCGTCCGGACTCAGCTCGCTCAGCGGTGTCGCATCCCAGTTGAGCTGAAGATGCTCGACCGCCCGGCTGGCCGCGTCACCTGCGTCGTTCCATCCTTCGAAGGCGACGATCAAGATCGGCTTGGTGTCATCCGGGTGGTCGCGGCCGGGCCGCTGGGTCTCGTCGACGGGCTCACTCACCGGACCAGCCTACGACCAGGCGGGTGTTCACCGTTGAGCATGTCCGATCGTCTTCGCTGAGGGCGAACCACGCAGACGCGCCGTAACGCGACATTCAGGGCAAGACGCCTCGACGTCGGCGTGATCCCCTCTCGGCTACCGTGGGGTACGGAACGCCGAATCGCGCAAGACCTGATCTCGAGGGGGAGCCGTGACCGAACCGTCCACACTGGACGGACTCGCCGCCGTGCTGTGGGATATGGACGGCACGCTGGTCGACTCGGAGAAGTTGTGGGACGTCGCCCTCTACGAGGCCGTCGAAACCCTCGGCGGCACGCTGACCGAGGAGCAGCGCCTGAGTCTCGTCGGATCCAATATGGACGACACGGCCGCGTTCCTGCTGGAAGTGTGCGGCAAACCCGTCACCCCCGAGTCGATCGCGGAGATGGGGGAGTGGATCCGCAAGCGGACGGCCAACCTCTTCGACGGCCCGCTCCCGTGGCGTCCCGGCGCGCAGGAGCTGCTTGAACTGTTGCGCGCCAAGGGTGTCCCGATGGCACTGGTCACCTCCACCGAACGGTCGCTGACCGAACTCGCGCTCAACACCATCGGCCGCGAGTACTTCGCCGCCACCGTCTGCGGCGACGAGGTCGATGGTCTGAACAAGCCGGACGCCAGGCCGTACCGGCTGGCGACGGAGTTGCTGGGGGTCCAGGCTTCCCGGTGCGTCGCGATCGAGGATTCCCCGCCGGGCGCGGCTTCCGCGGCGGCGGCGGGCTGCACGGTCGTGGTGATCCCGAACGACGTCGACGTCGAACCGGGAGAGCGGCGCGTGTTCCGTTCGTCGCTGGTCGGGCTCGACGTGCCCACGCTGACCGCGTTGCTGCCCTGACAGCCATGTCGCATTTCCGCTAGACCTGGGTGTCGGAGTCGGTGATGCTTGCCGGGTGCATGAGGATTTCGAGCGCTGCGTCAGGGCGGTCCAGGCGAAGGACGCCCGGTTCGACGGCTGGTTCTTCACCGCCGTCCTGACGACGCGGATCTACTGCCGGGCGAGCTGCCCCGTCGTCCCGCCCAAACCGGAGAACATGTCGTTCTACCCGAGCGCGGCGGCCGCTCAGGAGGCTGGCTTCCGTGCCTGCAAGCGGTGCCGTCCGGACGCGAGTCCCGGTTCGCCGCAGTGGAACGAGCGCGCGGACGTCGTGGCCAGGGCGATGCGGCTGATCGCCGACGGCGTCGTCGACACCGACGGCGTGAGCGGGCTGGCCGCCCGGCTTGGCTACAGCGTCCGGCAGGTGGAGCGGCACGTGCGCGCCGAACTCGGCGCGGGCCCGCTCAGTCTCGCCCGCGCGCAGCGCGCGCAGACGGCCCGGCTGCTGATCGAGACCACCGGCCTGTCGATGATCGACGTCGCCCTCGCCGCGGGGTTCGGCAGCGTCCGGACCTTCAACGACACCGTGCGCGAGGTCTTCGCGTTGTCCCCGACCGAACTGCGTGCCCGCGTCCGCACCGCGCCGGCGACAGCGCCCGGGACGCTGAACCTGCGCTTGCCATATCGCAAGCCGCTGTTCCCGGACAACCTCTTCGGCCATCTGGTCGCGACCGGCGTCCCGGGCGTCGAGGAGTGGCACGACGGCGCGTACCGCCGGACGCTGCGGTTGCCGCACGGCCCGGCCGTCGTCGCGCTCAAACCCGAAGACGGCCACATCGGCTGCCGGCTCACCCTCTCGGACCTACGGGACCTCTCCACCGCGATCAGCCGCTGTCGGCGCCTGCTCGACCTCGACGCCGACCCGGTCGCGGTCGACGACGCCCTGGCCGCGGACCGCCTGCTCGGGCCGCTCGTGACCGCCGCACCGGGCAGGCGGGTGCCGAGGACGGTCGACGGCGAGGAGTTCGCCGTCCGCGCCGTCCTGGGACAGCAGGTGTCCACCGCCGCCGCCCGGACCCACGCCGCCCGCCTGGTCCTCGCGCACGGCGAGCCCGTCGACGACCCGGAGGGCGGTCTCACCCACGTCTTCCCGGACGCCGCCGCGCTCGCGGAGATCGACCCGGAAAGCCTCGCGATGCCGCAGAGCCGCAAACGGACCCTGCTGGGTCTCGTCGCCGAACTGAACGACGGCGAACTGGACCTCGGCGCGGGCAGTGACTGGCAGCGGGCCCGGGAGCGGCTGCACGCGTTACCCGGTTTCGGCCCGTGGACCGTCGAGAGCATCGCGATGCGCTCGCTCGGCGACCCGGACGCCTTCCTGCCGACCGACCTCGGCGTCAAAGTCGCGGCGAAAGGGCTCGGGCTCACCCCGGCGGCCTTCGCCGCGCATGCCGAGCGCTGGCGCCCGTGGCGCGCCTACGCCGTCCAGCACCTTTGGGCGACCGGTGATCACCCGATCAACCGGCTGCCCGCCGCCTGAGTCCCGAGGAGCGCCATGCGCACGCACACCGTCATCGACAGCCCGTACGACCGGCTGACCCTGGTCGCGGACGGCGAAAGCCTCTGCGGTCTGTACATGGTCCAGCAGCGGCACCGGCCGGTCGAGGAGACCTTCGGTCACCCGGATCCGGGCGCGCCGATCTTCGTGGAGACCGAGAAGCAGCTGAAGGAGTACTTCGCCGGTCAGCGGCAGGACTTCGATCTCTCGCTGAGCTTCGGCGGCACCGACTTCCAGCGGATGGTCTGGGCAGGCCTGCTCGGGATCCCGTATGGCGAGACGGTCTCCTACGGCGAACTCGCCGACCGGCTCGGCAGGCCCACCGCGTCGCGCGCCGTCGGGCTCGCGAACGGGAAGAACCCGATCAGCATCATCGTGCCGTGCCATCGGGTGATCGGCTCCAACGGTGATCTGACCGGTTACGGCGGTGGTGTCGAACGGAAGCGGCACCTGCTCGACTTCGAGCGGGGCGGGGTGGCGCTGTTCTGAGGTGTGACGCGAGCGGCAACACACCGGCCCGGGGCAGCGGGACGCGAGCGCGGATGGAAGGATCTCCAGACTGTGAAGACCTTCGATGAGCTGTTCGCCGAGCTTGCCGAGCGCGCCCGTACGCGCCCCGACGGTTCCGGCACCGTCGCCGCGCTGGACGCGGGAGTGCACGCACAGGGCAAGAAGGTGCTCGAAGAGGCGGGCGAGGTGTGGATCGCCGCCGAGCACGAATCCGACGACAGGCTCGCGGAGGAGATTTCACAGCTGCTGTACCGGTTGCAGGTGCTCATGATCGGCCGTGGCCTGTCGAAAGAGGACGTGTACCGGTACCTGTGACGCGTCCGCGTCCGGAGAACCAAGGAGAAGCAATGCTGCGTGTCGCCGTGCCGAACAAGGGAGCCCTCGCCGCCGCCGCGTCGGAGATGCTCGGAGAGGCCGGCTACCGCAAGCGACATGAGGCCCGCGATCTGACCGTGCTGGACACGGTCAACGAGGTCGAGTTCTTCTTCTTGCGCCCCAAGGACATCGCGATCTACGTCGGGTCCGGTGAGCTGGACCTCGGCATCACCGGCCGCGACCTCGCGCTCGACTCAGGCGCGCCGGTGGAGGAGATCCTCGGCCTCGGCTTCGGCGGGTCCACCTTCCGGTACGCCGCGCCCGCGGGCCGGGACTGGAAGATCGAGGATCTGCAGGGCAAGCGGCTCGCGACCTCGTATCCGCGGCTCGTGCGGGAGAACCTCAAGCAGCACGGGGTGGAGGCCGAGGTCATCCGCCTCGACGGCGCCGTCGAGATCTCGATCCAGCTCGGCGTGGCCGACGCCATCGCCGACGTCGTCGAGTCCGGACGGTCGCTGCGCCAGCACAACCTCGTGGCCTTCGGGGATCCGATCTGTGTCTCGGAGGCCGTGCTGCTCCAGCGCGCGGGCACCGAGCACACCCGGCCCAAGGACCAGCTGAAGGCGCGGCTTCAGGGCGTCGTGTTCGCCCAGCACTACATGATGCTGGACTACGACTGCCCGCGTTCGCTGCTCGAAGCGGCCATCGCGATCACGCCGGGTCTCGAGTCACCGACCGTCGCGCCGCTGGCGGACGACGACTGGGTGGCCGTGCGGGCGATGGTGCCGCGCAAGGAGGTCAACCGGATCATGGACGAGCTCGCCGAGACCGGCGCCAAGGCTGTCCTGGCCTCGGACATCCGGGCCTGCCGCCTCTGACCCCGCTCCAGACGCCATGAAAGGTCCTTTCCTTGCGAAATTTGCAAGGAAAGGACCTTTCATGGCGTTGGCTACCGGGGCCGGTTCGGTTTCTTGGGCATGAGGTCGTAGAGCCGCTTCCGGGCGCCGTTGTCGTTGGCGCTGCGGGTCACCGAGACCTCGGTGATGAAGTCCTCGAAGACGAACTCCTCGTCCGCCGGCACGATCGCCGGGGCCGGATGGTTCCTCGCGTACCCGTCCAGCGTTTCCGCGATCTCCCGGAACGACAGTGCTTGCAGCGTCTCCGGGGCGTACGTCGTCACCGGCACACCGTGCGCGGCCGCCTCGTTCATCACCACGCCGAGCGGGACGTGCGACAACATCGGGATCCCGAACGAGTACAGCTCCTGCAACGCCGCCGCCGCGTAATGCGAGACCGGGCGGCGGTACAGCCCCGGAACGAGACCGTAGTAGGCGATCGGCGGACGGCCGACGGTCTGTTCGACGTAGCGCACCTGGTCCGAAAGCAGGCGCAGCGCCCGGATGCTCGTCCGGTCCGGCTGCACCGGCACGAGGATCCCGTGCGAAGCGGCCAGCGCGTTGTTGGTCAGCACGTCGAGTGCGGGCGGGCAGTCGATGATGATGTGGTCGTAGTTGGCGAACTGGATCACTCTGGCCAGCTGCCAGCCGGGGACACGGAACTGGTCCAGCCGCCGGATCAGGTCGAACATTCCCGGCGACGTCGGGATGACGTCGAACGCGCCACCCCGCCCGAGGTTGCTGCGCGGATGCCGCACGGCCAGTTCCTCGATCGGCCCCTTCCACACCTTGGTCAGGGCTTTTGCCAGGCTGGGCATATCGGGGGCCACTTCGTCCAGCCCGAGTAGTTCGGTCGTCGCGTGGCCCTGTGGGTCGAGGTCGATCAGCAGCACCCGGCGACCGCGTTCGGCCAGTGCGGCCGCCGCGCCCACGCTGAGTGAGGTCTTGCCGACCCCGCCTTTCTGGTTGACCACCGAGGTGATCTGCATGCCGAAGCGCTCCCTGCGTCTGTTGTTCCGGGAAGGCTATTGGAAACACGCCGAGAAAGCGCGTGTTTCAGCCCGCCTGTCGCGGTCGCACCAGGAGAGCCTGCGCTCCGGTGGCGATCGAGCCGGAGCCGTCGTGCAGTGTGGTGGTCGCCGTTCCGATGCCGTTCGGGCCGACCAGGGTGGTCGCGTCGACGCCGATCCAGTCGCCCAGCGGCGGGCGGCGGAGGTGCACGGTCAGCTCGGAGTTGATGAACCACCACTCGCGCGGGTCGAGAAAGTTCGAAATCCCGTTGCCGGAGTCCGCCAGGACGAACAGCCGCTGCAACGGGCTCGGCTTCTCCCCGTCCACGAGGGCGACGCGCTGACGGCCCCAGACCGTCGCCGGCCCGGGTTCGTCCAGCGCGCCCTTGACCCGCCGCCACTCGACGGCGTCGAGGTACCCGCCGTGCCAGCCTTCGGGCCAGCTCGACGTCGGGAGGCCGTCCGGCGGCGGCAGCGCGGGCCCTTCCGCCGTCGCCACCGCGGTGGTGTCCGACGTCGCGATGCGCCAGGCCGAGGCGCGGCCGACGACCCGCTCCCCGTGGGAGAGTTCGGCTTCCAGCCACTCGACCGACCGGCCCGGTCGTTCCACCCAGGCCCGCACCGAAAGTTCCTTCAGCGGGGCGGGCCCGAGGATCTCGATCGTCACCCGCGCCAGCTGGCTCGCGTGCGGCGCTTCGACCCCTTCGAGCGCGCGGACCAGCAACGCCGAGGGCGGCCCGAAGTGCTGCGCGTCCGGGGTCCACGGGCCTGCGGTGTGCTGGGTCGGGAGGAAGAGGCCCTCGCCAGTCGGTTCGTAGAAGGCTTCCGTCACGAAAGGCACCCTAGTCCGCGCGATCCAATACGGACTCCTCACCGGGATCCGGCTCCGGCCAGCCGGGGTACGGCGGGGGAGTGCCGCCGTACTGCGGGCAGAGCGCCTGGTGGTCGCACCACGCGCAGAGTTTGCTCGGGTTGGGCCGGAAATCGCCGGTCTTGCCCGCTTTGAGGATCGCCTGCCAGATCGCCTCCAGCGTGCGCTCGAAGCGGATCAGCTCGCCCTCGTCGGGCGTGTACGCGAGGGACTGTCCGTCGGTGAGGTACATCAGTTTCAGCTGGCGCGGTACGACACCGCGAAGCCGCCAGAGGACCACGGCGTAGAACTTCATCTGGAACATCGCCTTGGCCTCGCCGATTTCGCGCGGCGCGGCGCCGGTCTTGTAGTCGACGACGCGGATCTCGCCCGTCGGCGCCACGTCCAGCCTGTCGACGTAGCCGCGCAGGAGCACCCCGGAGCCCAGTTCGATCTCGACGTGCAGCTCGCACGCCTCGGGCTCCAGCCGACGCGGGTCCTCGAGACCGAAGTAGGTGTCGACGAGCTGCTCGGCCGAGGAGAGCCACGAGGTGACGGCCTCGGGGTCCTCCTGATCGAACAGCTCGATCCACTCCGGACGTTCCGCGGACAGGTCCTCCCACGCCGGCGCGAGCAGCTCCTTGGCCTGCGGCGGCGTGCGATCGGCTTGCGGAAGGGAGAACAGGCGCTCCAGCACGGAATGCACCAGCGTGCCGCGCAGCTGGGCCTTCGTCGGGGTCTCGGGCAGTCTGTCCACCGCACGGAAGCGGTAGAGCAGCGGGCACTGCTTGAAGTCGCTGGCACGCGACGGGGACAGGGCCGGCCGACGGCGCGGGGTTTCGGCGCCGGGCGGCGGATCGGCGGTGACCGTGTCGGTGTCGGGCATGCGAGGAGGGTATCGCCGGGCACCGACAGTTTCGGGACCGCAACGCACCGGAGCGGCATGACCGACACCACCCGGACGGGCGGGGCGGGTTACCGGTACCCCACACCTGGGCATCTACGCTCTGACACATGGCGGTGACGGGTGAGCACGGCCCGCCTCGACGAGGCGTGGCACCGGAGGGTGGTCTCCTGCTGTTCCGCGTCTCCGGGATCCCCGTGCTGCTCGCCCCTTCGTGGTGGATCGGCTCCCTGATCATCGTGGTGCTCTACACGCCACTGGTCGGACGGCTCCTGCCCGGGGCGACGACGCTGACCTCGTGGCTGCTGGCGGCCGCGTTCGCGGTCCTTCTCGGACTTTCGGTACTCGCGCACGAACTCGGGCACTGCCTGGTCGCGCTCCGGCTCGGGATCCCGGTCCGGAGGTTGCGCCTCTTCCTGCTCGGTGGGCTTTCGGAGGTCGCGAGGACGCCCCGCCAGCCGCGTCAGGAAGGCCTCGTCGCCGCCGCGGGACCGGTCGTTTCGTTGCTGCTCGGCGGTTTCTGCGGGCTGCTCATGTTCGCCGTCCCGGCGGAGAGCGCGGCATGGCTGCTCATCGCCGAATGCGCCGTCGCGAACTTCGCGGTCGGCCTCTTCAATCTCCTGCCCGGACTCCCGCTCGACGGCGGCCGCCTGGTCCGAGCCGGGGTCTGGGCCGCCACGGGTCACCGGGAGAAGGGCACCCGCGCGGCGGTCGTCGGTGGCGGCGCCGTCGCGGCGGGGCTGCTCGTCTGGGCGTTGTGGGGTCTGGCGGCGGGCAGCGAGGACCGCTGGCTGCGGCTCGGTGTCTGTGTCGTGACGGCGTGGTTCGTGATCCTCGGCGCGCGAAGCGAACTCGCCGCCGAAACACGCCGAGGCTGGCCCGAAGGTTTGCTTCTGAGCGAGCTCGTCCGGCCCGTTCTCCAGCTCCCCGCGGAAAGCCCCGTCTCGGACGCGCTGGCGGCTTCGGCGGGCCGTGGGGTGGTCCTGGTGCGTGCCGACGGTGTCGCGGCCGGACTGCTCGACGAGACGGCCGCCGCGCACCTGGCCGGAACTTCGCCGCACGCTCCAGCGGAGATGGCCGCGGAGCCGATCCGCGCCGACACCGTGCTGCTTTCCTCGGAGTCGGGGGAGGAGATCGCCGAGCGCGTCCGGGAAACCGCCGCTTGGCAGTTCCTCGTCGTGGACGACGAAGGCAGGCCCGCGGGGGTGCTCCGGCGCGAGGACCTGCGCGCCGCGATGACCCGGAGCCGACCCCCGGCGTAGCGCGGCACGGCCACCTGCGAGGATCGGTTGTCGATCAGTACGCGGGTATGGAGGTTCAGTGTCGGTCCGAGGGCCGTTTCGTGTAGGTGACCGGGTTCAGCTGACCGACTCCAAGGGGCGGCACTACACCATGGTGCTCGCCGAGGGACAGCAATATCACACCCATCGCGGCGCGTTGGCGCACGACGACGTCATCGGGGCGCAGGAGGGTTCGGTCGTCACGTCGGCAGGCGGCAGCCACTATCTGGCGCTGCGCCCGCTGCTGCCGGACTACGTGCTGTCGATGCCGCGCGGCGCGCAGGTGATCTACCCGAAGGACGCCGCGCAGATCGTGATGTGGGGCGACATCTTCCCGGGCGCGCGGGTGCTCGAAGCGGGGGCCGGTTCCGGCGCGCTGACCTGTTCGCTGCTGCGGGCGGTCGGTTCGGAAGGGACCGTGCAGTCCTACGAGATCCGAGACGACCACGCGGAGCACGCCGAACGGAACGTGGAGAAGTTCTTCGGCCACAAACCGGACAACTGGTCGCTGACGGTCGCGGACCTGTCGACGCACACCGGAGAGGTCGACCGCGTCGTCCTCGACATGCTGGCACCCTGGGATCAGCTGGAGACGGTCGCCGCGCATCTGGTGCCCGGCGGCGTGCTCACTGTCTATGTGGCGACGGTCACACAGCTTTCGCGGATCACCGAAGCCTTGCGGGACCAGCAGTGCTGGACCGAGCCGGAGTCGTGGGAAACGCTGATGCGGCCCTGGCACGTCGTGAGCCTCGCGGTGCGGCCGGATCACCGGATGGTCGCGCACACCGCTTTCCTGCTGACGGCGCGCCGTCTGGCGGACGGGACCGTGTCGCCGCGGGTGCACCGCCGCTCCGGCAAGGGCTGACCCGGCCACGTGGCCATTGCCAAGTCCGTGAAGGCCTCCTTGCCTACCCTCAAGGTAGTGAAGGAGGCCTTCACTACCTTGGCCGGACAAGGACGCCACCTGCCGACCTCGGAAGTGCCCCGTGGGTCCCAAGGCCTGAGGCGAAGGGGACTTTCCGCTCGTGCGATGCGGGGAAAGTCCCCTTCATCTCGCTGACCGCCGCCGTGTGCCGACAGGGCACCGAGGCGCCTGTACCGAACGGTCTCCCCAAGGGCGCTCAGCGCTCGACGGAAATCACGGCACACACCACTTGCCGTCGCGCTTCTTGAGCGGGAAGGGCGTGTCCTTCTGACCGCCCGCGCCCTCGACGTGCACGGTCACGGTCGCGGAGTCGCCGCCGACCGTCGGCGGATCCGGGATGGTGGCGGACACCTTGCCCGCCGCCTCCCACTTCCGCTTGAGCGCGGCCAGGTCGGCCGACGACTGCTGGACGCAGGTGAGCTTGCCGAACGCCGTAGCGTCGTGATTGACGATGGCCGCGGCGATCGCCTTGCCGACGACCTCGACCGCCGCCACGTCCGGGTCCACCGGGACCGGACGGGACGAACTCGGCCATGACGTGGGCGTCACCGAGTCCGGCGCGGCCGGTTCGGAGCCGGACGGGGCCACCAGGAGCAGCCCCACCACGACACCGACCACGACCGCGCCGCATCCGGCGAGAACGGCGATCAGCCTGCTGGACACCGGTTCCGGGTCAGCTCTTGCCGCCGGTGAAGCACCAGAGGTCGGACTCCTTCTTGAAGTTCAAGTTGCCGGAGTCGGTCTTGCTGCCCTGGGTGACCTTCGCGGGCTGCTTGGCGGAGTCCCCGGTGACCTGCATTTCGCCGGTCGCCTCCATCTTGATGTCCTTGGCGATGGGGACTTCGTCCTTCGTGTTCACGCTGCGGCAAGCCGACTGCGCGACGGTCTTCCCGTCGCCGGCGTTGTAGGCGGCGATGACCACCTGCGCCACTTCCTGCGGCGTCGCCTTGCCGAGCGGGGCGGGCCCCGAGCCCTTGGGGGTCGACGAGGTGCTCGGCGAGCTGGACTTGCTCCGGGTCGAGGAAGTGGACGGCTTCGACGACGAAGAAGCGGAGCCCGTCGGAGCGGCGCTGCTCGAGCTGGCGGGCGGTGCCGCGGTCGGGTTGTCGTCGCCCGAGTTCAGCGCGATGACCAGCGCGGTGACACCGCCACCGACCAGCACGACCGCGCCGATCGCGATCCCGACGATCAGGCCGGTCTTCTTTTTCTTGGGCGGCTCGCCTCCGTAACCGCCGCCTTCCGGCGGGTAGGCGTTGTAACCGCCCTGCTGCTGCCCGTACGGATCCGCCTGGCCGAACTGCTGCGTGGCACCGGGGTATCCCTGCTGGGGCTGGGGGCCGCTCTGCGGGTAGCCACCCTGCTGCTGGCCGTACGGGTCTTGTCCGTACTGACCGGGCTGCTGCTGGCCGTACTGGCCGCCACCGGGGTATCCCTGCTGCGGCTGGGGGCCGCTCTGCGGGTACCCGCCCTGCTGCTGGCCGTACGGATCCTGTCCGTAGCCGCCGGGCTGTTGCGGCGGGTAAGTCATGGCTGTTGCCCCCTAGCTGTTCTGCGAAAATGCTCAACACGACCTGCCGGTCCGCCTCCCCGGCGAACGTCGGCCCGATGCTAGCCACCGAGCCGGATCGCCGCTCGATTAGGGCCGAACTGATACCGGAATCCCGTTTGCACCCGGACGGAGCCGGGTATTCCGCCGCAGGTCAGGACAGGTGGACGGAATGTGACCAGCAGAGTGCCGGACCCGGCACCGGGATGGCCCCTTGCGCGGCGCGAAGGTACGTGCTGTCAGGTCGTCCGGAACGCGACGCGCCGATCTTGTGATGCGGAAAGGCCTTTTATTGTCGGTGATCGCCGGTACCGTGGAATGAAAAGCACTCCGAGGAGGTGCCCAATGCATCATGACCTTCCCGGAGGTCGGCGCGAGGAGGCCGACCCTTCAGAAACGACCGGAGCTGGAACCACGTCCGACGAGCAGGCACGTCAAATTCGCTTCCTCGAGGAGGAAGTCGCCCTGCTGCGCCGGAAGCTCACCGATTCGCCACGTCAGAACCGAGTCCTGGAGCAGCGACTCGCCGAGGCGTCGGAACGAGTGAGCCAACTCACGGAACGCAACACGAAACTGGTCGAGACGCTCCGCGAGGCGCGTGGCCAGTTGCTCGCGTTGCGAGAGGAGGTCGACAGGCTGGCTCAGCCTCCGAGCGGTTACGGCGTGTTCGTCACCGCGTACGAGGACAACACGGTGGACGTGTTCACCGCGGGCCGCAAGATGCGGGTTTCGGTCTCACCCGCGGTCGAGGTCTCGTCACTGCAGCGCGGACAGGCGTTGCGGCTCAACGAGGCGCTCACCGTCGTCGAAGGCGGTGACTTCGAGCGGATCGGCGAGGTCTGCGCACTGCGCGAGGTGCTGGCACCGGACGTCGAGGGCGGCAGCCCCCGTGCGCTGGTGGTCGGGCACGCGGACGAGGAGCGGGTCGTCCTGCTCTCCGATCCGCTGGCCGAACAGCCCCTCAAGCCGGGCGATTCCCTGCTGGTGGACTCGAAGGCCGGTTACGCCTACGAGCGCGTGCCGAAGGCGGAGGTCGAGGATCTCGTGCTGGAGGAGGTGCCCGACGTCCGCTACGAGGACATCGGTGGCCTCACCCGGCAGATCGAGCAGATCCGCGACGCCGTCGAGCTTCCGTTCCTGCACGCGGATCTCTACCAGGAGTACCAGCTGCGCCCGCCCAAGGGCGTGCTGCTCTACGGGCCTCCTGGCTGCGGTAAGACCCTCATCGCGAAGGCGGTGGCCAACTCGCTCGCCAAGAAGGTCGCGGAAGCACGCGGCGACGCGGCGGACGGGAAGTCCTACTTCCTGAACATCAAGGGTCCGGAGCTGCTGAACAAGTTCGTCGGGGAGACCGAGCGGCATATCCGCCTGATCTTCCAGCGGGCTCGGGAAAAGGCCTCCGAAGGCACCCCGGTGATCGTGTTCTTCGACGAGATGGACTCGATCTTCCGCACCCGCGGTTCGGGCGTGTCCTCCGACGTGGAGACCACGATCGTCCCGCAGCTGCTTTCGGAGATCGACGGTGTCGAGGGCCTGGAGAACGTCATCGTCATCGGCGCCTCCAACCGCGAGGACATGATCGACCCGGCGATCCTGCGGCCGGGCCGGCTCGACGTCAAGATCAAGATCGAGCGTCCGGACGCCGAAGGCGCGAAGGACATCTTCTCCAAGTACCTGTCCGACGGTCTGCCGATCCATTCGGACGACCTCGCCGAGTTCGGCGGCGATGTGCGGGCGACGTTCGACGCGATGATCCAGCACACGGTCGAGCGGATGTACGAGGAGACGGACGAGAACAGGTTCCTCGAGGTCACCTACGCCAACGGTGACAAGGAAGTCCTGTACTTCCGTGACTTCAACTCGGGCGCGATGATCCAGAACATCGTGGACCGGGCGAAGAAGTCGGCCATCAAGTCCGTGCTGGAGACCAAGCAGCCCGGCCTGCGCGTGCAGCACCTGCTGGACGCGATCGTCGACGAGTTCGCGGAGAACGAGGACCTGCCCAACACCACCAACCCGGACGACTGGGCCCGGATCTCCGGCAAGAAGGGCGAGCGGATCGTCTACATCCGCACGCTCGTCACCGGCAAGAACCAGGATTCGGGGCGGGCGATAGACACCGCCACGAACACCGGTCAGTACCTGTAACGCGGTCCGAAGGGGCCCTTCACCACATCCCATGTGGTGAAGGGCCCCTTCGTCACGTCTTATGCGGGTACGGCGTCCTTCAGCTTCTTGCGCGGGCTCAGCCGCCCGTGCGCGGCCAGGATCCCGAAGACCACGAGCAGCGCGCCGACAGGCTGGTTCCACGCCAGCGGTTCGTCGAGGACCAGCACGCCGAGCAGCACGCCGACCACGGGTGTGAGGTAGGTCACCGCCGACGCGTTCGACGCGCCCCACGCCGCGATAATCGACGCGTTCCAGGCGTACGCGAGCCCAGTGCCCAGCGCTCCGAGCGCGATCATGCTGAGGACGATCGATGTGTCGAGGTGGACCGGCGTCGTCGCGATGAACGGCGCGAGCACCAGCATCACGACGGCGCCGCAGCAGACCTGCCCGAGCGCGATGGTCGGCGGGTCGAGGTCGCGCCAGGAGATGAACCGTCGCACGTACACGAACGAGATCCCGTAGCAGGTCGTCGCCCCGAGGCAGGCCAGCTGCGCGGTCAGCTCGTGGGAGACGTCGATCCCTTGCCAGACCCCGACGATGGTCAGCACGCCGAGGAATCCGAGGATCAGGCCGGTCGTGCGGGCCTTCGTGAACCGCTCGGACGGCAGGGCGGCCGCGGCGATGAGCATCGTGATGAGCGGGGTCGTCGCGTTGAAGATGCTGGCGAGCCCGGAGGAGATGTACTGCTCTGCCCAGGAGAAGAGCAGGAACGGGATGACGCACAGCAGAACGGAAACGACCGCGAGATGGCCCCAGACGGCCGGGTCGCGGGGAAGTGGCTTGCGACGCCAGGCAGCGATGGCGATCAGCGCCACGGCGCCGAGGACGACCCGGGAAAGCGCGACCTGGGCCGGTGACAAACCGGTGAGGCCGATTTTGATGAACAGAAAACTCGCGCCCCATACGACCGCGAGTGCCGCGAATCGGATCGCGATACCGAAACGTCCCAATTGTCCTTCTCCTGAGTTCTCAACTTCAGGCCCAGTGAATCTGGAATCCACCTTGCGCTCCAGCGGTTTTCGGACGATGTGTCCGACGCCTCCAGTAGGTTCCGTGCATGGGGACAGGAATCGAGCGGCGCACGGCGGCTGTGCCGGTGGCGCCGCTGTCCGCGCTGGGCCGGATGGGAAGCGCTCAGTGGGAGGTCGAACTGGACCGTGGCGGGGCGCTCGCGGTCACGGGTGCGACCGGCGCATGGGCCGACGAACTCGCCGTGTCGTCCGATCCGGCGGCCTGGCTGCTCGGACAGGGCGGACTGCGGAGCCTGACGGAAGGCATGATCTTCGCCGCCGGGGCCGTCCCCGGGGTCGGGGACAAGCCCGAGCTCCTGCCCGCGCGAGGACCCGAGATCCCGGACGGGCCGGTGCATCCCGCGCTTCCCGCTCGCCTCAAGCCCGCTCCGGGCCGGGAGTTGCGGATGTCGGGACACGAAAGGGCCAGTGAGCGCTGGGTACTGCGTGTCCTGGCGGAAGGGACGCTCGCGAACGGAGCCGGGGACTTCGACCCCCTCGATCCCGGAGTCCTGAAGGACACCGACGATCCCGCTGCCGTCTGGCGCGCGTGCTTCCACGACGAAGATCCCGACATGTGGATCGAAACCGTTGAAATCGTCCGCTCGACCATCGCCGCCATCCCGCGCCCACTCGTGGCCGCGTGCGGCTGGCTCGGTTCGGTGGAGATCTCGGTCAAGGGCGAAGTCGTCGCGTCGGGGCGGCATGGTGGAACGCTGCTCGGACTGCTCGAAGACGCCGGCTTGAAGCGGGACCCGTACGGCGCGATGCGGCGGCTGGCGGGACGGTTGCCGGAAATCGGTGAACCCACGCCCGGCGTGGTGATCACGGTCGGCGACCGTATAACGCCCTATACTTCGAGGCTGTGAGCGAATCCTCCGGGCGCCCGCGCGCGCCGATCACCGAAGCCGATGTCCTGGCGTGGCTGGAAACGACGGCCGCCGCCGTCCGGGCGGGGGAGGTGAGCGCTCCCGAGCTCATCGAGTTGCTGGGCGAGTTGCGGCGCGCCTCCGCGGCCTGCGCCGACGCGTCCGACTGGGCGCTGCTCGCAGCCAGGGAGGAGGGTGCCAGCCTCCGTCAGATCGCGCCGATGTTCGGCAAGGGTTACGTTCGTGCCCCGGCGGCCCGGCTGGAGAAGCTCCACCGGCAGGCGCAGAACTCGAGTCAGTGGCTCGCGATCCTCCGCCACAAGAACGAAGGAGCCCGGTGACGGACACGGAGATCGGCGAGCGGATCGCCGTCGGACTGGCGGCGCTCGGCAGGCCCGCGTACATCAACCTCGGCCGGGTCGACGCGCTTCCGCCCGGACGCGAGTTCGAGGCGATGCGTGAGGCCACCTATGACGTGCTGGACGACGCGTACCGCGCGGGCGTCCGGTGGATCGACGTCGCCCGTTCGTATGGTTCTTCGGAGGAGTTCCTCGCCGGCTGGCTCGCCGATCGCGCCCACCGCGACGTGACGGTGTCGAGTAAATGGGGCTACCGCTACGTCGGCGAGTGGAAACTCGACGCGGAGGTCCACGAGGTCAAGGAACACACGGCGGCGCGCTTCGCCGAGCAGTGGGCGGAAACCGTTGGTCTGCTGGGGAAAGCCGTATCGCTCTACCAGGTCCACTCGCTCACTGTGGACAGTCCGCTGTTCACCGACGAGCGGCTGATCGGGGCGCTGGCCGAACTCGCCGCCGACGGTGTCCCCGTCGGCTTCTCCACGTCCGGTCCGGCACAGGCCGACGCCGTCCGCCGCGCGTTCGAGCTGGAAGTGGCCGGAACGCCGGTCTTCAGCGCCGTTCAGTCGACGTGGAACCTGCTGGAACCCTCCGTCGGCCCGGCGCTCGCGGAGGCGCGTGCCGCCGGGAAACAGGTACTGGTCAAGGAAACCGTCGCGAACGGGCGGCTGGTGGTCGAGCCACCGCCGGTGCTCGCGCGGATCGCGCGGGAGCACGAGGCCGGCCCGGACGCGGTGGCGATCGCGGCCGTCCTGGCCCAGGACTGGCGGCCGGTCGTGGTCATCGGCCCGTCGAGCACGGCCCAGCTCGCGGAGAATCTCGTTGCCGCCAAGGCGAAGCCGACCGCCGACGAACTCTCGGAACTGGCCGCGCTCGCCGAAGAACCGGTCGCCTACTGGCGGCACAGGTCCTGCCTCGGCTGGCACTGAGGGGCTGGACTAGTCTCGCGGCAAACATCAGGCGGGACATCCGGGGGAGGCTCGAGGGTGCGTCATCGGCAGGTGCTCGCGGTGGCGACGGTCGCGCTGTTCGGTCTGTCGGGCTGTGCCGACCGGCCCAACGACCTCGACACCTACTACGACGACCCGACACCGACGCCCACGGTCGAACCCGTGCAGCCGTCGGTGAAGCCGCAGGCCGCCCCGGTCCCGCCGCCGTCGACCCGGGCTCCGGTCCCCGCCGCCGTTTCCGCCGCGCTGCTGACCGACGAGGACGTCGCCGAGGAAGAGGTCGTCCCGGGCGAGAGCAAGGTGTCCGGCTGTCTGACCGGTCTGACGCGCGGAGCGAGCCGTTCGACGGCGTGGTCGTATCCGAGCGGTTCGACGCTGGAGCATCAGGTCACGGAGTACCCTGATCGCGACGCCTCGGACGTCGTCGCCCAGGCGGACTGCGAAGGCAAGAAGCTCACGCTGACGAAGCAGGCAGGCATCGAAGTCCAGCGCGCCTGGTGTGAAGGCACCACGTGCACGGTGTTGCTCGCCAAGGGGAAACTCGTCTCCGCCCTCAGCGTGACCGCCGGAACCGAGGCACGGGCGACGGACGCGGCGAAGCGGCTGCTGCCGATCGTCGCGCAGCGCCTCCGTTCGGCCTAGGCGCTGTCCTGTAAGTCTTCCCGCCGGAACCACTCCAGCGCGCCGAGACGTCCGTCCGGGATGAACCGGCTTTCCGGATCGTCGAGCCACGAACGCAACTCGGGCAACGTCAGCCACCGTCCTTCGACCACTTCGGACGGCTGATGGACGAAAGGGCCGTCCCATCGCGTTTCGTAGGCGAAGTTGTGGCAGCGGATCAGATCGTCGTCGGTGACGTGGACGAACAGCGGCCGCAGTTCCACCCCGTGAACACCCAGTTCTTCAGCCAGTTCGCGGCGGGCGCACTCCTCCGGTGTCTCGCCCGCGGCGACGATCCCGCCCGCCCAGCAGTCCCATGTGGAGGGATAGACGTCCTTGGTGGCGGTACGGAGATGCACGTAGACGCGGTTTCCGTCACCCGAACGGACCAACACCACGCCCGCCGCGTGCCAGAGGCCTTCGGCGCGGACCCGGGAGCGAGTGGCCTCTCCCGCCACGGTTCCGTCGAGGTCATAGAGCGCAACGAGTTCGTCACTGCCTGACATGGGGGGCATCGTCGCACGCCTCCGACCCCGTAGGGTGGTGGGTATGCGGCGGATCATGGGAACCGAAGTCGAGTACGGCATCGCGGTGCCGGGCGACGCGACGGCGAACCCGGTACTTACCTCGACCCAGGTCGTGCTGGCCTACGCGGCCGCGGCGGACATCCCGCGAGCGAGGCGGGCACGGTGGGACTACGAGGTGGAATCGCCCTTGCGCGACGCCCGTGGGTTCGACCTGACCGGCCCGAGCGGCCCGGGCCACGACCCGGACGTCGAGGACCTCGGCGCGGCGAACGTGATCTTGACCAACGGGGCGCGGCTGTACGTCGACCACGCTCACCCGGAGTACTCGGCGCCCGAGGTGACGAACGCGCGCGACGCGGTCATCTGGGACAAGGCGGGGGAGCGGGTGATGGAGGAGGCGGCGCGCAAGGCCGCCACCGTTCCCGGCCAGCCGCCGTTGCAGCTGTACAAGAACAATGTCGACGGCAAGGGCGCGAGCTACGGCACGCACGAGAACTACCTGATGCAGCGGTCGACGCCGTTCACCGCGGTGATCGCGGGGCTGACGCCGTTCTTCGCCTCCCGCCAGGTGGTCACCGGTTCGGGCCGCGTCGGCGTCGGGCAGCAGAGCGAGGAAGCGGGCTTCCAGCTCTCGCAGCGCTCCGACTACATCGAGGTCGAGGTCGGCCTGGAGACGACACTCAAGCGCGGCATCATCAACACGCGCGACGAGCCGCACGCCGACGCGGACAAGTACCGGCGGCTGCACGTCATCATCGGTGACGCCAACCTCGCGGAGTACTCGACGTATCTCAAGGTCGGGACGACGGCGCTGGTGCTGGACCTGATCGAGGCGGGCATCCGGTTCGACGACCTGAAGCTGGACGAGCCGGTGCGCGCGGTGCACCAGATCAGCCACGATCCCACGCTGAAGGCGAAGGTGTCGCTGGCCAACGGGCGGAAGTACACCGGGCTGGACCTCCAGTTCGCCTATCACGAGATCGCGTCGGCGAACCTGGAGCGCACCGGCGCGGACGAGGCCTCCAAGGAGGTCCTGCGGGTCTGGGGCGAGATCCTGGACGCGCTGGCACGGGACCCCCAGGAATGCGCGGACAGGCTGGACTGGCCGGCGAAGCTGCGGTTGCTCGAGGGCTACCGCGCTCGGGACCAGCTGGCCTGGGGCGCGCCGCGGTTGCGGCTGGTCGACCTGCAGTACTCGGATGTCCGGCTGGACAAGGGCCTGTACAACAGGCTCGTCACCAGGGGCTCGATGAAGCGCCTGGTGTCCGAGGAGGAGGTGCTGGAGGCGGTCACCACCCCGCCTTCCGACACCAGGGCCTACTTCCGGGGCCGCACGCTGGAGAAGTACGCCAACTCCATCGCCGCGGCGTCCTGGGATTCGGTCATCTTCGACGTCGGCAGGGAATCGCTGGTGCGGATTCCGACGTTGGAGCCGTTGCGGGGCACGAAGGCCCACGTGGGGAAGTTGCTGGACGACTCCGCGACCGCCGAGGAGCTGGTGGAGGCGCTCACCGGTTCGGACTAGCGGTATTTCCTTTCATCGGGGTTAAGCGATCACGGATCCCACGGAATGTCGGGACCGCTGGGTAGGCTAGGAAACATCGGCCACACCGGGAGGCGAGATGGCTCAGGAAAAGATCGAAAAGCACGGCGGAGGCGACTCGGACGAAGAGTTCGAGGGCGGCGGTCCGGCGGGCCAGGAGCGGCGCGAGAAGCTCGGTGAGGACGTCGACACGATCCTCGACGAGATCGACGACGTACTCGAAGAGAACGCCGAGGACTTCGTGCGCGCGTACGTGCAAAAGGGCGGCGAGTAACCGTCTTCCGGCGGCCCTCCGTGGCCGTCTGTGCGGAGCCGGCGGATCACACAGATTGGAACTTTGAGCACGTATGGAACACACCTCGGGTAAGTCGGCGCTGCCCGCCGCGTACTTCTCGTCGGCGACCTCGTCGTTCTCGGACTTCCTTCGGGCGCAGGCGCCCGAACTGCTCCCGGAGCGGCGGGTCGCCGCGGGCGCGGGCGGGCTGGACGCGCCGCACGGGACGACGATCGTCGCGGTCAAGTTCGCGGGCGGGGTGCTGATCGCCGGTGACCGGCGGGCGACGTCGGGCAACCTGATCGCCTCGCGGGACATGGAGAAGGTTCACGTCACCGACGAGTACTCGGCGGTGGGCATCGCGGGCTCGGCCGGGCTGGCGATCGAGATGGTGCGGCTGTACGCGGTCGAACTGGCGCACTACGAGAAGATCGAGGGTGTTTCGCTCTCGCTCGACGGCAAGACGAACAAACTCGCCGGACTGGTGAAGTCCAACCTCGAGATGGCGATGGCCGGCCTCGCCGTGCTGCCGCTGTTCGTCGGGTACGACCTCGACGCGGAGGACGCGAAGCACGCGGGCCGGATCGTCTCGTACGACGCGACGGGCGGGCGCTACGAGGAGAGCGCCGGCTACCACGCCATCGGCTCGGGTTCGCTGTTCGCGAAGGGCTCGCTGAAGAAGCTGCACGACCCGGACGCGGACGCCGAAGCCGCGATCCGGGTGGCGGTGGAGGCGTTGTACGACGCGGCGGACGATGACACCGCGACCGGCGGACCGGATCTGGTGCGCCGGATCTTCCCGACGATCGTGACGGTCACCGCGGAGCAGGGTGCGGTGGCGTTGCCGCTCGAGCAGACGACCGCGGTGGCCGAAGCGGTCGTCGCCGCCCGAGCCGAGCGCGGGCGCTAGTCCTCCTCCCTGTCCCTTTCCGATGAGAGCCAGAAAGAGCGGAGCACCACAGTGACGATGCCGTTGTACGCCTCTCCCGAGCAGTTGATGCGGGAGCGTTCCGAGATCGCGCGCAAGGGCATCGCGCGTGGCCGGAGCGTGGTCGTGCTCAAGTACCGCGGTGGCGTGCTGTTCGTGGCCGAGAACCCTTCGGCGACGTTGCACAAGGTGTCTGAGATCTACGACCGGATCGGTTTCGCGGCCGTCGGCCGCTACAGCGAGTTCGAAAACCTCCGTGTCGCCGGCATCCGGCACGCGGACCTGAAGGGCTACCAGTACGACCGGCGGGACGTCAGCGCGCGTGCGCTGGCGAACGCGTACGCCGCGACGCTCGGCAGCATCTTCACCGAGCAGCTGAAGCCGTTCGAGGTCGAGGTCTGCGTCGCCGAGGTCGGCGCGACCGCGGCCGAGGATCAGCTGTACCGGTTGACCTACGACGGTTCGATCTTCGACGAGCCGAAGTTCGTCGTGATGGGCGGTCAGGCCGACACGCTCACCACGAAGCTGAAGGAGAGCTTCGAGGCGGACATGGACCTGGGCGTCGCGCTCGGGGTCGCGGTGAAGGCGTTGCGCGACAACACCCCGGCGCCCGCCAACGGCGACTCGGACCCGGTGAAGCTCGAGGTCGCCGTCCTGGAGCGCGAGCGCCGTGGCCGCAAGTTCCGTCGGGTCGCCGGCGCGGCGCTCGACGCGCTGCTGCCCGCCGAGCCGGAAGAGCCGAAGGAAGACGACGCCGAAGGTGAGTCCAAGAAGGACTGAGTCTCGTCAGTACGTGAAGGCCCCCTTCCTTACGCCAGGCGCAAGGAAGGGGGCCTTCACGTACTCAGCCACTGAGCGTCCCCAATGTGGCATTGGGGGCACTGAGCGTCCCCAATGCCACATTGGGGACGTCACGGAGCAGGGACGGCTGAGCCGTGTCCTAGAGCCGGTAGATGGTGAGCGCGCTGGGCCGTGACCGGAACAGGAAGTCGTTCCCGAGCGGTCCGACCTCACCGTCGGTGGCGACGCGACGGTTGCCGTTGAGCAGCCGGACGTGCAGCTCCGGGACGTCGAGTTCCTGGTAGACGTGACTGGCGTTGAGGCTGTTCGTGATCGTCGCGAGGATGAACCGCGCTCGTGAGTAGGGCATGTCGGCCCGCAGGTAGCGGACGTCGAGCAGACCGGTGTCGAGCGCCGGTCGGTGCGAGGGCGCGAACCCCTTGGGCGAGTAGGTGCCGTTGCCGACGAACAGCAGCCAGATGCTGGTGTGCTTGCCGTTGAGGGTCACTTCCAGCGGTTTCGCGCGCCGGAGGGTACGGGCGAGCGCGATCGCCGCGGACGGCCACTTCGGATGCCGCTTTTGCAGCTTTTCCCTTATCCGCACCATTTCCGGGTAGCCGCCGAGGCTGGCGGTGTTGACGAAGTAGCGGTGGTCATCGTCGTCGTTGATCTCGACCTCGCCGAGGTCGACGCCGACGGCGTTGCCCGCTTCGGTGGCGGCGTCCGCGTCGGGCATCGAGCGCATGCCGACGTCGCGGGCGAAGTGATTGAGGGTGCCGGCCGGGATGAGCGCGAGCGGCAGGTCGTGGTCGGCCGCGACGGCGGCCACCGCGGCGACCGTCCCGTCCCCGCCGGCCACACCGAGCGCGCGCACCGTGTTGTCCCGGGCGGCGATCTCGTCGCAGAGCTGTTCGCGCAGGTCCCGCTTCGCGTCCGGGTACAGGATGGTGGCCTTGGGCCAGGCGAAGCGGGCTTCCTCGGTCGGGTCCTGGCCGTCGATCCCCGAATGCGGGTTGACCAGGACGAGCATGTCCTCGCCGTCGCGCATCTCGGGTGCGTCGGCGGTGTGCGCGGTGCGGGCGGGGACGTCGGGGTTCAGCGGCCACCAGTGGCGCGTCAGCAAGCCCGCGCCGACACCGATGCCGATCCCGACGCCGACGTCACTGGGCCAGTGGACGCCGGTGTGGACCCGCGAGTAGGCGACGGCGGCGGCCAGCGGCACGAGGGCCGCGCCCGCCTTGGGTGATTCCATCGCGACGGCCGTGACGAAGGCGGCCGCCGACGCCGAGTGCCCGGACGGGAACGACGACGAGGTCGGACGCCGGACAAGGCGCCGGTGCAGCGGAACCTCCTCGGCCGCGGGACGGCGGCGGGGGAACAGTGGCTTGCCGATCAGGTTCGCCGCGGCGCTCGCCCCGGCGATCGCGGCCACGCCGCGGAGCGCGCCTCGGCGTGTCGGGCCCTTCTTCGCCGCGAGCGCGATCGCGACACACCACCAGAGCTTGGATTTGTCGGCACTTTTGGAGAGCGACGTGATCACGTCGTCGGCCCTGGTCCTCGGCAGCGCCGCGCTCCGTGCCATCAACCGTCTGTCGGTCCGCCCGACCTTGCGGAAAGGGCGCTTGAGCTGCTTTAACACGGGTTCCCCACTTCCGGGCCGGGACGTCATGTGCGTGATACCCGATCGGGACTTCCCGCACACCTTTCACCGAATGCAACGTACCGACCGCGTGTCGACGCCCGAACGGCGCACCTTCAGTGGGTCCTCACCGCCTACTCTGGTGGGATGCAGCGGCGGATCTTTGGCATCGAGACCGAGTTCGGGGTGACGTGCACCTTTCACGGGCAACGCAGGCTCTCCCCGGACGAAGTGGCGCGTTACCTGTTTCGGCGTGTCGTGTCCTGGGGGCGTTCCTCGAACGTCTTCCTGTCGAACGGCTCGCGGCTCTACCTTGACGTGGGCTCTCACCCGGAGTACGCGACGGCCGAGTGCGACGACCTCGTCCAGCTCGTCACGCATGACAAGGCTGGGGAACGGATCCTCGAGGACCTCCTGGTCGACGCGGAGCGGCGGCTGGCGGACGAGGGCATCGGCGGCGACATCTTCCTGTTCAAGAACAACACCGACTCGGCGGGCAACTCCTACGGCTGCCACGAGAACTACCTCGTGACCCGTGCCGGGGAGTTCTCCCGGATCGCCGACGTGCTACTGCCGTTCCTGGTCACCCGGCAGCTGATCTGCGGCGCGGGCAAGGTGCTGCAGACGCCGCGTGGCGCGGTGTACTGCCTGTCCCAACGAGCGGAACACATCTGGGAAGGCGTCTCCAGCGCCACCACGCGCTCGCGGCCGATCATCAACACCCGCGACGAGCCGCACGCCGATGCTGAGCGTT
Organism: Amycolatopsis thailandensis; assembly: GCF_042723255.1. Lineage (NCBI taxonomy): Bacteria > Bacillati > Actinomycetota > Actinomycetes > Pseudonocardiales > Pseudonocardiaceae > Amycolatopsis > Amycolatopsis thailandensis. The sequence continues at coordinate 31,561 of NZ_JBHXJK010000010.1, read as the reverse complement.
ACCGGCGGCTGCACGTGATCGTCGGTGACTCGAACATGGCCGAACCGACCACGATGCTCAAGGTCGGGTCGGCGAACCTGGTGCTGGAGATGATCGAGGCGGGCGTCCAGTTCCGCGACTTCACGCTGGACAACCCGATAAGGGCCATCCGCGAGATCAGCCACGACCTCACCGGCCGTCGCCAGGTGCGGCTCGCCGGCGGCCGCGAGGCGTCCGCGCTGGACATCCAGCGCGAGTACCACGCCCGGGCCGTCCAGCACGTCAAGGAGACCGGTTCGTCGCCGCAGTCCGAGCGCGTCGTCGAGCTCTGGGGCCGGGCGCTGGAGGCGGTGGAGCAGCAGGACTTCAGCAAGATCGACACCGAGATCGACTGGGCGATCAAGCACCGACTGGTCGAGCGCTACCGCGCCAAGCACGACCTCGACCTGTCGAGCCCGCGGATCGCCCAGCTCGACCTGGCCTATCACGACATCCGGCGTGGCCGCGGCATCTTCGACCTGCTGCAGCGCAAGGGCCTCGTGCGCCGGGTGACCGACGACGGTGAGATCGAACTGGCCAAGGACACCCCGCCGCAGACCACGCGGGCGAAGCTGCGCGGTGACTTCATCGCCGCCGCGCAGGCCGCCGGACGTGACTTCACCGTGGACTGGGTGCACCTCAAGCTGAACGACCAGGCGCAGCGGACCGTGCTGTGCAAGGACCCGTTCCGTTCGGTGGACGAACGGGTCGAAAGGCTCATCTCCTCGCTCTGAATTACTCCGTGAAGGCCATCTTGGAAGGCACTGAGCCCTCTAAGGTGGCCTTCACGGATCTTCGAGGGAGAGGTACGCCGATGCGCCGTGCGTTGCTGGTCGTGCTGGGAGCGGTTGTCCCGCTGGCGTTCACCGGCGTCGCGCACGCCGCACCGGACTGTCCTGAACCCGCGTGGACCGAGACCCCGACGGGCACGGACGCGCAGTTGCGCGGGCTCTCCGCGGTGGATTCCCGCACGGCGTGGGTCAGCGGCAGCAAGGGCACCATCCTGCGCACCACCGACCGGGGGCGCACCTGGAAGCCGGTCGCCCCGGCAGGCACCGAGGCGCTCGACTTCCGGGACATCGAGGCGTTCGACGCCGATCACGCGGTCGCCCTGTCGATCGGTCCCGGCGACGCGTCCCGGATCTACCGCACCGACAACGGTGGCAAAAGCTGGCGACTGTCCTTCCAGAACAGTGACCCGGCCGCGTTCTACGACTGTGTCGCGTTCTTCGACCACCGGCGCGGTCTCGCGATGAGCGATCCGGTGGACGGCAAGTTCCGGTTGCAGTCCACTTCGGACGGCGGCCGTACCTGGACGGCCGTGCCCGCCGAGGGCATGGTCCCCGCGCTCGAAGGTGAGTTCGGATTCGCCGCCAGTGGCCAGTGCATCACCACGGCGGGGCCGCGCGACGCCTGGATCGCCACCGGCGGCGGGTCCCGCGCGCGTGTCCTGCACTCCGGCGACGGCGGGAAGACGTGGGAAGCCGCCGACACTCCGCTGCCCAGCGGCGCGTCCGCCGGGGTCTTCTCGGTGACGTTCCGGGATCCGCGGCACGGCGTGGCCATCGGCGGCGATTACGCGGCGCCGAACGCTCCCGGACCGGCTGTCGCGCTGAGCGCGGACAAGGGGCGCACCTGGCGGACGCCGACGGAGGCCCCGGTCGGCTACCGGTCGGGCCTGGCGTGGCTGGGGAACACGGTCATCGCCGTCGGCCCCGGCGGGAGTGACCTGAGCCCGGACGGCGGACGGCACTGGAAGTCGTTCGACACCGGGTCACTGGACTCGGTCGACTGCGCTCACGGCGCGTGCTGGGCGAGCGGGGCGAAGGGCAGGGCGGCCCGCCTCTCCGGCGTGTAGGCGCTGTCCGGTAAATCCGACAGCGCCTAAGCTCGAAGGACCATGACCGCACACGCAGAACCCGTTCCGGAGACCACCGAGCACCTGGTCGAGGTGCTGAAGGCACTTGCCAACCCGATCCGGCTCCAGGTGCTCGGCTGGCTGCGCGAACCGGACCGGCATTTCCCGCCGGAGAAGGCGATCGCCGACCAGAACGAGGTCGGCGTCTGCGTCAGCCATCTCCAGGAGAAGCTGGGGCTCGCGCAGTCCACGGTGTCCGCGTACATGGCCTTGCTGCAGCGCGCCGGGCTCGTCCAGTCCACCCGGGTGGGGAAGTGGACGCACTATCGGCGTGACGAACAGCGGATCGCGCAGCTCGTCGACCTGCTGGGACGCTCCATCTGAGCTCGGCCGGGAATAACATATCGAGAATCTGCGATACTTCGATATGTAAGACTCGACCTGAGGAGAGACAGATGGAACTGGGGCGTTTCGGGATCTGGACGTTCGACTTCGAGGACCAGCCCGCGAGCATGCTGCGGGATTCGGTGCGGGAGCTGGAAGAACTCGGCTGGCCCGCGATCTGGATCCCGGAGCGGGACGGCCGTGAAGCGCTGACTCACGCCGGATTCCTGCTCGCGTCCACCGAGCGGATCGCCGTGGTCAACGGGATCGCGCGGATCGGATCGCGTGGCGCGCGCTGGACCCGCGGCGCGGCGCTGTTGCTGGCCGACGCCTATCCGGACCGGCATGTCCTCGGACTCGGCTTCGGCGGTGCTCAGGCCGGAGTCAAGCCGCTGGACGCGATGAACGACTACCTCGACGAACTCGACGCGGTCACCAGCGCGAACCCGCTGCCCGCCGCGCCGATGCGGCGGCTGCTGGCCGCGTACGGACCGAAGATGCTCGAACTGGCCCGAGACCGCTCCGAGGGCGCGCATACCTATCACGTGACGGTGTCGCACACCGCCCAGGCGAGGGAAGTGCTGGGGGAGAAGGCCTTCCTCGGTGTCGAGCACGCCGTGCTGTTCGAGACCGACCCGGGCAAGGCGCGAGAGATCGCGCGCGAACACCTGCACGGATATCTGACTTCGAAGTACAACGTCGCCAAGTACCTCCGTCTCGGCTACACCGAAGCCGACATCGACGGTGGCCGCGGAAGCGACCGGCTCGTCGACGATCTCGTGTTCTGGGGCGATCTCGACACCGTCACCGCGAAACTGCACGGGCATCTCGACGCCGGCGCCGACCACGTCGGAGTCCAGGTCATCGGAGTCGAGCCCGGCGACACGGCCATGCCGCACTGGCGGCGGCTGGCCGAGTCGCTGCTGCCCTGACCCGCTAGCGGATCTGGCCGGTCGGGCGGACCACGATCTCGTTGACGTCGACCGAGGGCGGCTGCTCCAGCGCGTAGAGCACCGCCCTCGCGATGTCGTCGGGTTCGAGTTTCGGCTTCGACTCCGAACCCTCGGGGATCATCGAGGTTTCGACGAGACCCGGCTGCACGACGGTGACCCGGACGCCGGTGCCGACGGCCTCCTCGCGGATGGATCCGGCCAGTCCGGTCACCGCCCATTTCGTCGCCGAGTAGAGGTTCCCCGGCCGGTGGTAACGCCCGGCGACAGAACCGGTGAGCACGAGGTGCCCCTTCGATTCCGCCAGTGACGGCAGGGTCGCCCGCGCGGTGAGGGCGGTGCCGTAGACGTTCGTCAGTACCATGTCCCGCCACTGCTCGGGGTCCGCGCCGCCGTCGCCGAAGAACGACACGACGACGCTTTGCCCCGCGTTGGCGAACACCGCGTCCAAGCCGCCGAAGGTCTTCTTCGTCGTCTCGACGGCGGCGGACAGCGACTCCCAGTCGGTGACGTCCACCGCGAGCGCGAGGGCGCGATCCTCGCCGAACTCGGCGACGAGGGGGAGCAGTGCCTCGCGGTCGCGGGAGAGCAACGCCAGCCGGAACCCGGCGGCCGCGGCCCGGCGTGCGGTGGCTTCGCCGAGGCCGCGGGAGGTGCCGGTGATCAGCAGTACTCGATCGTTCATGCCTCCAAAGTAGGCGGCGTGTAGCCGTCCCACTCGGGCACCGGTTCGCCGACCAGGGAGGCGCTGAGCCGGTCGAGGTAGAAGTGCCAGCCCTTGAGGATGTCCGAGGTGTCCCAGTCGGTCTTGGGCATCAGGTGCACGAAGTCGAGCACCGTGCCTTCGCCCCGCGGGGTCAGGGTCAGTTCCACTCGCCAGGTCGGTTCCTCTTTGTTCTGCAGGTCCATGACCAGGCGTTTCGGCGGATCGCATTCGCGGATGACGGCATGGCTCGGTTCGGAGCCTTCCTCGGCGGTCATCGAAAGCGCGATCGTGTTGCCGACTCCGGCTTCCCCGGTCCACGGGCCGATCCAGCGTGCCGTGCGGTCGGATTCGGTGAGTGCCGACCAGACGTCTTCGATGGGGTCCGGGTACTCGCGCCGGAGTTCGAGCCGGGTCACGTCGTTGTCCATGAGGTGAAGATAACCGTAGGCTTAATTAAGCGTCAACTTATTCGTTGGTCAAGACCAGTCGCCCGCGCAGTCCGCCCGCCGCCAGACGTTCGTGTGCTTTCACCGCCTCGCTCAGTGGCAAGGTGTCCGCGATCCGGAGCGCGAGCACGCCGTCGTCGACGAGGGTCGCCAGCCCGGCCAGCGCGGTGCCGTCCGCGCGGATCCAGACGTGCTCGACCCTGATGCCGCGCAGGGGAATCGGGGCCGCTCCGGCCGCGAACACCACGAACCGGCCGCGGTTCGCGACGGCGTCCAAGGCTTCGAGTCCGAGCAACGCCGTGTCGAGCGCCGCGTCCGCCCCGCCGGGGACCGCCGCCCGCACACGATCGCCCAGAAAGTCGCCGCGGGGCAGGAAAACCTCCGCGCCGAAACCCCGGACCAAGGCTTCGTCGGCGGAACCGGCGACAGCCACCACGCGAAAACCGTGTGCCTTGGCCAACGCGACCGCGTAGCCGCCGACGGCGCCCGCCGCACCGGTCACCAGGACGGTCGCTCCCGGCGGGAGGTCGAGCAGATCGATCGCCTGCGCCGCGGTGAGACCGTTCAGCGGCAGGGTCGCGGCCTCGGCGAGGGACGCCGTCCGTGGCGCGGCGGCGATCGCGGACGCGTCGAGGACGACGAACTCGGCGTAGGTGCCGAGCGCGGCCGATGGCCTGTCCCGCAAGCCGATGACGGCGTCGCCCACGGTGAAACCCGTGACGCCGTCACCCACCGCGTCCACGGTCCCGGCCACGTCCCAGCCGATCCCGAGCACGTCCCTTGGCGGGATGATCCCCGCCTCGGTCAGGAAACCCGACCTGGTCGCGACGTCGACCGGGTTGACCGCGGCCGCCGCCACCCGCACCCGGACCCGGCCGATACCCGGCACGGGCGTCGGGTGCTCCGCGAACTCCAGGACCTCCGGGCCGCCGAACCGGCGGACCACCACTGCGCGCATCGTTCTCCTCCAAGGTGTCGTTCTCCGGCGAACGTATGGGGAGTTACTCTCCATCGGGAAGTACGCACCTCGAGGTGCCCAACCCACGCGGAGGTACGCGCATCGTGGTCACGCGCACGGCACAGGAACGGCGGGACGAGGAGAAGCGGGCTTACGACGCCTATCTCGCGGCCTGCCCGGCAAGGAAGCTGCTCGACGAGGTGTCGGGCAAGTGGGTCAGCCTCGTCCTCGTCGCCCTCGGCGACGGGCCCCAGCGCTACAGCGACCTCTCGCGCCGGATCGCCGGCGTCAGCCAGAAGATGCTCACGCAGACCCTGCGGACCTTGGAACGGGACGGCCTGCTGACCCGCACCGTCACCGCGTGCGTACCGGTCCGCGTCGACTACGAACTGACCGATCTCGGCCGGAGCCTCCGGCAACTGGTGGCCGGGATCAAGGACTGGGCCGAGGCCAGGTTCGAGGAGGTCGAGTCCGCCAGGGATCGTTACGACGCGCGATCGGCGGCTCTCACCATCGGGTCCGACGGCGCGGGCTAGGGTAACCGGGTGTCCACCGCACGCGCCGAACGATTGGTCAACCTGGTCCTGGCCCTCCTGTCCACGCGGCAGTACCTCACCGCCGAGCGGATCCGGGGCATCGTGCCCGGGTACGCCGACGCGGCCAGCGACGAGGCCTACTTCCGCATGTTCGAGCGCGACAAGACCGAACTGCGCGAACTCGGGATCCCGCTGGAGACCGGTCGCAACTCCGCCTTCGACGCAATCGACGGCTACCGCATCGCGCGCCGCGACTACGAACTCGGCGAAATCGACCTCGCGCCGGACGAGGCGACCGCGGTCGGTCTGGCCGTCCGGCTCTGGGATTCGCCGGAGCTGACGGGAGAAGCCCAAGGCGCGCTGGTGAAGCTCCGCGCCGCCGGGGTCGAGGTCGACGACCACGCCCCGACCGTCGTCGAACCGCGCGTCCGCGCCGAACCGGCGTTCGGCCCGCTGCTGGCCGCCGTCCAAGCCGGCCAGGCGGTGCGCTTCGAGTACCGCCGCAGTGGCTCGGCCGAGCGCAAGATCCGCACCCTCGAACCTTGGGGCGTGGTGTCGTGGCGAGGCCGCTGGTACGTCGTCGGGCATGACAGGGACCGTGGCGCGTCACGGTGTTTCCGCCTCTCGCGGGTGACAGGGAAGGTCGACGCCTTCGGCGCTCTCGGCGTCGTCGAGCGCCCGGACGGGATCAACCTGCTGAAGATGGTCTCCGCCAGCAGCAGTGAGGACCCGTCCGCGCCGACCACCGCCAGCGTCTGGGTCGCCGACGGCCGGGCCGCCGGGGTCCGTCGCCGGGGCCGCGTGGTCGGCCGCAGTGACGCCGGGGGAGAAGAAGGCGACCTCGTGGAGATCGAGCTGTACTACCCCGAATCCGCCGCCGACTGGCTCACCGCGCACGGCCCTGACGTCCTCGTCCTGGAACCCGAAGTCCTCGCGAAGTCGGTCCTCAGCCGTCTCGAAGCCGTCGCGCACGCGGGCGGTGCCCGATGAGCGCCACCGGACGGATGCCGCGCCTGCTCGCGCTCGTTCCGTACCTGCTCGCCCGGCCCGGTATCAAGATCACCGACGCCGCCCACGACTTCGACGTCACGCCCAAGCAGCTGCGCAAGGACCTCGAACTGCTGTGGATGTGCGGACTGCCCGGCTACGGTCCCGGTGACCTGATCGACCTCTCCTTCGAGGGCGACACGATCGTCGTCACGCACGACGCCGGCATGAACCGCCCGCTGCGGCTCACCGGCGGAGAGGCGACGGCCATGCTCGTCGCGCTCCGGGCCTTGGCCGAGACACCCGGCGTGGTCGACGCCGACGCGGTCCGTCGCGCCATCGCGAAGATCGAGGCCGCCGCGGGACAGGCCCAGCCGTCGGGGATCGTCGTCGACAGGGGAGTGCGGGAGGGCAAGAAGACCGCCAGTACCCGCGAAGCCGTCCGGGCCGCTCTCACCGCGAGGCGCGCGTTGCGGATCCGGTACTACACCGCCTCGAAGGACGAGATCACCGAGCGCACCGTCGACCCCATGCGCCTGCTCATCGTCCAGGCTGTCGGCTACCTCGAAGCGTGGTGCCGCCGCGCCGAGGACGTCCGGCTGTTCCGGCTCGACCGCATCGACGAGCTCACCGCGCTCGACGAACCCGCGATGCCGCCCGCGCACGCCCGGCCCACTGACATTTCCGATGGTGTTTTCCGGCCGCGTCCCGATCAGCAGGAAGCCGTTCTCGCCCTCGACCCGGACGCACGCTGGGTAGCCGAGTACTACCCCTGCGAGGAGCTCGACGAGCTCGACGGCGGGCGGCTGCGGATCCGGATGCGCTACGCCGACGAATCGTGGATGGTCCGGCTCATCCTCGGTCTGGGCGGGGACGCGCAGGTGGAGAGCCCCGCCACACTCGGTGAGGCGGTTCGTCGACGAGCCGCCGACGCGCTGGCCCGGGCTCGTCACCTAACGTCAACCTACGAGCAGTAGGGTGACGCCGTGTCGTACCTGCCGAGCATCGTGCTGGCCGTCGCCGGGCTGATCCTGCTCTTCGTTCTGCTAATCAAATTACGCAGAGTCTTGCGCGTGCTCACCCATACGATGAGCATGGTGGCTACGAACACCCGAAAACGGACAGGGCTCCTTCGTGCCCGGTCGGCCGCGCTCCGCGTGGCGATCGCGCAACGACGTGGGCTCGAAGACCGGTAACATCTCACCCAGAGACTCGAGAAGGAGGCCGCAAACGATGAACGCGCTGCAGCCGTGGCACATCATCATCCTGGTGCTCGTCGTTGTTCTGCTGTTCGGCGCCAAGAGGCTTCCGGACGCCGCGCGGTCCATCGGCAAGTCCATGAAGATCTTCAAGGCCGAGACCAAGGACATGGCCGGCGGAGACAAGGACAAGGCCGCCGAGACCGAAGAGGTCGAGACCAAGCAGCTGCCGCAGGCCACCACGCCCGCGCCCGCCGCGCCGGCCGCGTCCGCGCAGGACAAGCAGGTCGCCGACCTCCAGCGCCAGCTCGACGAGCTCAAGAAGCAGCAGGCCGCCACGCCTGCCACGCCCGCTCCGGCCGAGCAGGCGCAGAAGAACGCCAGCTGAGCGGTCTCGGCAAGCAGCTTCTAGCCAGCCCAGCGGAGCCTGTCCGCGGATGAGCGCGCCGTAGCCACGGCGCGCTCATGGTGGACTCTGACGAGAACGGACTGTTCAGTGGCGGATTCCGCCTCAGGTGAGGAACGCCGCGGGTCGAAGCGGCGCAAGCGCAGCCGTCGGACCAATCCCGACGGCACGATGACGCTCATCGAGCACATCTACGAGTTCCGGCGCCGCCTGGGCTTCGCGCTGCTCGCCCTCGTCGCGGGCGGGATCATCGGCTTCATCTGGTTCCAGACCAGGGTGGGTCCGATCCCGTCGCTCGGCGACATCATGACCGGCCCGTACTGCGGCATTCCGTACCAGCGCAGGCTCGGCGGCACTCCGGACGGTCACTGTCAGCTGCTCCAGACGGTCCCGTTCGAAGCCTTCATGATCCAGCTGAAGGTCGGCCTCGCCGCGGGCGCGGTGCTGTTCGCTCCACTGTGGCTGTACCAGTTCTGGGCGTTCATCGCGCCCGGCCTTTACTCGAAGGAGCGCAAGTACGCGCTCACCTTCGTCTTCTTCGCGTCGCTGCTCTTCGCCGCCGGTGCGGTTCTCGCGTACCTGCTCATCCCGCACGCTCTCGAGCTGCTGATGAACTTCGGTGGGGACCAGTTCATCACCGCCCTCACCGGTGACAAGTACATCTCGTTCATCCTGTCGCTGCTGCTGATCTTCGGCGTCAGTTTCGAGCTCCCGCTGCTCGTGGTGATGCTGAACCGCGTCGGCGTCCTGAAGTACCAGACGCTGAAGAAGTGGCGCCGCGGCCTGATCATGGTGGTGTTCGTCTTCGCCGCCTTCGCGACGCCCGGTTCGGATCCGTTCTCGATGCTCGGCCTGTCCGCCGCGCTGATCGTGTTGCTGGAGCTGTCCATCCAGATCGCTCGCTTCCACGACCGCAAGCTGGACAAGGACCGTGGCACCGAGGGCTGGGATCAGCTCGCCGACGACGAGGCCGCGCCGTTCGACTACACGCCGACCACGATCGACGACGAACCCTCGACCACCGCCGGTGGCAAGCGGACCAACACCGACGACGTCACCTGATCCCGGGATGCACGCGGCACTGGCCGTCCACCCCGCCTCGGGTGACGGGGCGGCGGCACGGCTGATGGAGTCGGTCGCGGCGCGGCTGCGGCCCGTCGTGGACCGGCTCGACGTCCTCGTGGCCGACACGGTCGAGGAATCACGCGCGCTGATGACCGATTCGCGCGCGGCGGGCCTGGACGTCCTCGTCGTCCTCGGCGGTGACGGCGCGGCCCACCAAGGCGTCCAGTTCTGCGCCGAATCCGGTGTCGCGCTCGGGCTCGTCCCCGCGGGCACCGGGAATGACTTCGCCAGGGCGCTCGGGATCCCCGGGAATCCGCACGCGGCCGTCGATCTCGCCGCGAGGCGGATCGCGGAGGGCCGGCGGCGGCGGATCGACCTGGGCAGGGCCGGTGGCGAATGGTTCGCCACCGTGCTGTGCTCGGGCTTCGACGCCCTGGTCACCGAACGCGCCAACCGGCTGACCTGGCCCCGGGGCCCACGCCGCTACGACTTCGCGATCCTGGCCGAACTCGCCGCGTTCCGGCCCCGCCCGGTCGTTCTCCGCACCGACGTCGAGACGCTCGAACTCGACGCCACCATGATCGCCGTCGGCAACACCCCTTTCTATGGCGGCGGCATGCGGATCTGCCCCGGAGCCGATCCGGAAGACGGCCGATTCGAGGTCACTGTCGTGGGCGACGCGAACCGGCTCGACCTGCTGCGCATGCTGCCGGGTGTCCGCTCAGGACGGCACGTAGGGCATCCGGCTGTCCGGACCCTGAAGGCCAGCCGGCTTCACCTGGCGGGCAGCGATCTGCCGGTCTACGCCGATGGCGAGCCGCTGGGCGGACTGCCGATCGACATCACCTGCGTCCCCGGCGCGCTCACCGTCCTCGACTGATCCCGGCGTAGTCGCCCGCGCGCCACACCTGTCCGCGGAACGTCGCGGCCGACATCAGCTCGCCGCGCGGGAAGAACACCCCGCCGCAACGATGGCAGAACCACGCCTGCCGCCAGTACGCCAGCGCGTCGGGGATGCCCCTCCGGATCCGCGCGTTGCGCCTGAGCCGGAGCACGAACAGGACCGCGAAGAGCGCGACCAGCGCGAACGCGCCGAACGGGAAGATCCAGGCTCCGATGGCCTGTCCGGCGCGGCCGCCCGCGGTCGGCGCGGGGTCTTCGGCGAGCACGTCGGTGGCGAACGAGACGAACACGAACGCCGGGATCAGCAGGAACAGTGCGAGCGCCAGGAAACACCCGCCGCCGCGGAGCACCGGGTACGGGTTGAGCGCCGCGGCGGTCGCGGTGACCGACACGCCGGTGTGCGTGGTCGCGGTGTAGACCACGCCGTCTCCGGCGGGGACGGCCGTCATGCCCCCTCGCACCCGGTACGTGGTCTGCCCGCCCTGGAACACGGCCGGCACGCTTTGCACCTGGTCGACCTGCGCGCACCGTGGGCAAGCGATCTCCATGGCGTCCCCTCTCGATCCCGGATCCGTCCCTTGGATGACAGAGGCGTGCCGGACGTTCCCGAGATCGTCACACCGAGTGCGAACTGTCGGTGGGGTATGGAACCCTGACGAAGTGGTCAATAGCCCTTCCCAGACCCCGGCCGAGGCCTACGCGGCCTCCCAGCGCCGCGCTCGGTATCCCCAGCTGACCCGCTTCGCGGCGGAGTCGTCGTTCGAATTCGACGACTTCCAGGTCCGCGGCTGCGAGGCCCTCGAAGACGGGCACGGCGTGCTCGTCTGCGCGCCCACCGGCGCCGGGAAGACCGTGGTCGGCGAGTTCGCGGTGCACCTCGCCCTCGCCGAGGGCCGCAAATGCTTCTACACGACACCCATCAAGGCGTTGTCGAACCAGAAGTACGCGGATCTGGTCGGCCGGTACGGCGCCGACGCCGTCGGCCTGCTGACCGGTGACACCTCGATCAACGGCAACGCGCAGGTCGTGGTGATGACCACCGAGGTCCTGCGCAACATGCTCTACGCCGGGTCGTCGACCATCGGCGAGCTCGCGTACGTGGTGATGGACGAGGTCCACTACCTCGCGGACAGGTTCCGCGGCGCGGTCTGGGAAGAGGTCATCCTCCACCTGCCCGAGCACGTCCGGGTCGTCGGCCTGTCGGCCACGGTGAGCAACGCCGAGGAGTTCGGCGAATGGCTCGTCGAGGTCCGCGGCGACACCACCGTCGTCGTCGACGAGCATCGCCCCGTGCCGCTGTGGCAGCACATGCTGGTCGGGAACCGCCTGATGGACCTGTTCGCGGGCCAGGAGGAACACGCCCCCGGCACCGAGCTGCGGATCAACCCCAGCCTGCTGCGCCGTACCGAGGAGGTCGGCCGCGGGTTCGCCCCGGCCGGGATGCGCGGGCCGAGGGGGCGTCGCGGGGCACCGTCCCGGATGCCGCGGTTCCGGCCGCCGTCCCGCACCGACACGGTGGAGCGTCTGGACAACGCCGGGCTGCTCCCCGCCATCGTGTTCATCTTCTCCCGCGCCGGTTGCGATGCCGCGGTCGGTCAGTGCGTGCGGTCCGGTCTGCGGCTCAACGGTCCCGAAGAGGTCGAGAAGGTCCGCCGCATCGTCGCCGAGCGCACCAAGGACCTGCCCGAAGGCGACCTCGGCGTCCTCGGCTACTGGGAGTGGCGCGAGGCGCTCGAACGCGGCATCGCCGGGCACCACGCCGGGCTGCTCCCGGCGTTCAAGGAGACCGTCGAGGAACTGTTCGTCCAGGGCCTGGTGAAGGTCGTCTTCGCCACGGAGACGCTCGCGCTCGGCATCAACATGCCCGCGCGCACCGTCGTGCTGGAACGGCTGGTGAAGTACAACGGCGAGGCGCACGTCGACCTGACGCCGGGGGAGTACACCCAGCTCACCGGGCGCGCGGGCCGGCGAGGGATCGACGTCGAAGGCCACGCCGTCGTCGCCTGGCAGCCGGGCATCGACCCGAAGCAGGTCGGCGGCCTCGCCTCGACCCGGACGTATCCGCTGCGGTCGTCCTTCCGGCCCGGTTACAACATGGCGGTGAACCTGGTCGCCCAGGTCGGCGCCGAAGCCGCTCGTGACCTGCTGGAACAGTCGTTCGCGCAGTTCCAGGCCGACCGGTCGGTGGTCGGGACGGCGCGGCGGATCGAGCGGAACAAGGAAGCCCTGCGGGGCTACACCTCCGCCATCACCGGCGACTTCGAGGAGATGCTGGAGTACGTCGAGCTGCGGGCGAAGATCTCCGCCAGGGAGAAGGCGCTTTCGCGGCAGAACACCTCCGCTCGCCGGGCCGGTACGGCCGAGTCGCTGGAGAAGCTCCGCAAGGGCGACGTCATCGCCGTGCCCGCCGGCCGTCGCGCTGGGCTCGCGGTCGTCGTCGACCCGGGGCTCGACCCGATCCGCGAACCGCGGCCCGTCGTGGTCACCGAGGACCGCTGGTCCGGACCGCTCTCGGTGTCCGACTTCCCTTCGCCGGTGGAGGCGCTGGGGAACATCAAGCTGCCGAAACACATCGAGCTGCGTTCACCGAAGACCCGTCGCGACATCGCGTCGAGTCTTCGCAACGCGGGGATCTCCCTGCCCGGCAGGCAGAAGCGCCGCGCCGGGGCCAATGAGGACGGTGAGCTGGCCGCGCTGCGACGGGCGCTGCGGTCGCATCCGTGCCACGGTCTGGCCGAACGCGAGGCGAATCTGCGCTGGGTCGAGCGGTATCAGCGGCTCTCGGCGGAGACAGAGCAGCTGGAACGCAAGGTCGCCGCGACGACGCACTCGCTCGCCCGCGCCTTCGACCGGATCCTGCGGCTGCTCGGCGAGCGCGGCTACCTCGGCCCGGAATCCAAGGGTGACGGCGAGGACCGCGTCACCGAACACGGCAAGCGGCTGACCCGCCTCTACAGCGAGTCCGACCTGCTCGCCGCCGAATGCATCCGGCACGGCGTCTGGAAGGGCCTGGCGCCCGCCGAACTCGCGGCCGTCGTCTCGACGCTGGTCTTCGAGGCCCGCCGCGACACCGCGGGAGAGCCTCGTCTGCCCGCGGGGAAGGTGCTCGACGCCTGGCAGGCGACCGGGCGCCTGTGGATGGAGCTCACCGAAGACGAGCGGCGGCACAAGCTGGACCGCACCCGTGAGCCCGATGCCGGGTTCGCCTGGCCCGTCTACCGCTGGGCGCGCGGCGAGTCGCTGGAGAAGGTCCTCACCGCCGCCGAGGCGAACGGACAGGAGCTTTCCGCCGGTGACTTCGTGCGCTGGTCGCGGCAGGTCATCGACCTGCTGGACCAGATCCGCGACGTCCTCGGGAAGGCGGATCCGGTCGGCGCGGCGGCCTCGGACGCGGTCAAGGCCCTGCGCCGGGGAGTCGTGGCGGCGGGCGGCGCCTGATCCGCGTTCGTTCCACTCAAGCGCTATGAAAGGTCCTTTCCTTGCAAATTTTGCAAGGAAAGGACCTTTCATAGCGCGAGGTCCTCGGGCCGATGCCACGAGGTATTGGGCTGACTGGCGGACCGGATGCCGCCACCGGTGTGAGCACGGTCGCGGCTAGTTGCTCCGACACCACCCGGGAACAGTGGGCAGGGGCCCGGACCTGTGGTTGGATCGCCCACGACGGCCAAGGTCGGTGGGCCGGTGACGATCGCGGAACAGGCGGAGGCGAACGATGAGCACGCCGTATGGCGGCAACGACCCGCAGCAGCAGCCCCAGTGGGGGCAGCAGCCGGGCTACGGGCAACAGCCGGGCGGCGCTCAACCGCCGAGCGGCCCGCAGCAGCAACCGCAATGGGGGCAGCAGCCGCAGCAAGACCCGTCGCAGACGCAGCAGCAACAGCCCCAATGGGGCCAGCAGCCCGCACCTTACGACCCGTCGCAGCAGCAGCCGGGATATCCGCAGCAGCCTGGCTATGACCCCTCCCAGACGCAGCAACAGCAGCCTCAGTGGGGCCAGCAGCCGCAGTACGGGCAGCAGCCGGGTTATCCGCAGAGCGGCCCCCAGCAGCAGCCGCAGTACGGGCAGCCGCAGCAGCAGCCGGGCCAGTACGACTACGGCCAGGGCCAGTTCCCCGGCACCCAGGGCGAGACGCAGGACAAGCCGAAGTCCAAGAAGGGCCTGTTCATCGGGATCGGCGCGCTCGTGGTGATCATCGCCGCGGTCGGCATCCTCGGATTCGTCACGCCGGGCTGGTTCAACACCCAGGTGTTCAACAACACCCAGATGCAGACCGACGTGCAGAAGCTGCTCACCGAGACCTACGGGATCAAGGAGATCAGCGCGGTCACCTGCCCCTCGGGCCAGGAGGTCAAGGACGGGGTGAAGTTCACCTGCACCGCGACGATCGAGGGCAAGCCGCAGGAGGTGCCGATCACCGTGAAGGGTGACTCCGGCAACTACGAGGTCTCGCCGCCCGCCGTCACCAAGTAAACGGCGGGCGCCGGGGGCGGTCGATCCTGCATGATCGTCCCATGAGCGACTTCTCAGTGCGGCTGCTGCGGTCCGACGAGGAACGGGCCGCGACCGATGTGTTCAGGCGTGCCTTGCACGCCAAGGAGATGACCGACGAGGAATGGTCGGCCATCGCCGCGTCGATGCAGCCGGATCGCGGGTTCGCCGCGTTCGACCCGGAGCTGATCGGCACCGCCCGGTCCTTCGATTCGGAAATGACGCTGCCCGGCGGCGCGACCACGCCGCTGGCCGCGGTCAGCCTGGTCGGTGTCCGCGCCGATCGCACCCGTCGCGGCGTGCTGACCGGCCTGATGCGCGCCCAGTTCGAGGATTTCGCCGCTCGCGGCGTGCCGGCGGCGATGCTGCACGCCTCCGAGGGCGCCATCTACGGCAGGTTCGGTTACGGCGTCGGTGCGCGGGCCAAGTCGATCGAGGTCGACAGGCACCGTGCCCGGTTCCGTCCCGAGGTGCCGGTGGGCGGGCAGATCTCCGTGCTGGGCCTGGAAAGCACCATCGAGCAGTGGCCGTCGCTCTTCGACGCGCTTCCGCGCACCAGGCCCGGCATGATCGCGCGGAGCCCGCATCTGTGGCCGGGTTACGAGCGGGAGGTGCGCCGGGCCACCACTCCGGTCTCGACAGCCGTGCATCGAGGCCCGGACGGCGTCGACGGCTATGTGACCTACACCGTCGAGAGGGCCAGATTCGATGCCCCGTCGCTCCTGAAGGTCCAGTCCTTCCACTACTCGGGCTCCGAGGCGTTCGCGGGACTGTGGCGGTATCTGCTTTCGGTGGACCTTGTCGACCGCATCACCGCCGAGAAACGGCCGCTCGACGAACCGGTGGAGTTGCTGTTCACCGACCCTCGGCACGTGACCGTGGAGAAGCTCCAGGACGAGGGCTGGCTCCGGCTGGTCGACGTCGCCACGATGCTCGACGCTCGCACCTACCGGGGCGAACCTGTCGTCATCGAAGTCACCGATCCCTTCCTGGAGCACAACTCCGGCCGCTACCGGCTTTCCGCGGACGGCGCGGCACGCACCACCGACCCGGCGGATCTCGAAATGAACGTCGACACCTTGTCGATGATGTATCTCGGCGCCTGGCGCGCGTCGGAGCTCGCGGTCGCCGGCCGCGTCCGGGCCACCGGCGAGACCGCGTTGGAGCGAGCGGACCTGCTGTTCGGCACGCGAGTGAACCCCTGGTGCGGTACCTTCTTCTGACGTTGGATGATCACATTCGGTGTGGGGGTGGAGAAGCTTGAGCAGGCGAGCCGTCGCGACGGTCGTTCTGTGCTGTGCCGCTTTCGCGGGGCTGGCGGCGTGTTCGGACGCCCCGGCACCCGCGCCGGCGACGAAGACCGTCACGGCCACACCGACGACGAGCGCCTCGTCGAGTTCGTCGGCCAGCGGCGGTTCGCCCTCCAGCGCGCCCGGCAGAGTCTTCGACCCCCGGACCATGCAAGCGGACGTGCGGAAGATCCTCACCGAGACCTACCAGCTCGGCGAAGTCGGCGACGTGCTCTGCCCGGCGAACCAGACGGTCAAGGACGGCAGCACGTTCACCTGCACCGTCCAGGTCGGCGGGGAGGGCAAGACCGTCACGATCACCGTCACCGGTGAAGACGGCCGGTACGAGGTCGGCGCGCCGGCCTGAAAACCGGTTGGGTTCGCCGGGGCCGGACGGCAGGATCTCCTGGCATGAGCGAATTCCACGTACGCGCCGTGTCCGAAGGCGAGCAACGGGCTTGCCTCGACCTCCTGTCGGAGGCCTTGCACGGCAAGCCTGCCTCGGACGAGGCCTGGGCCAAGATGGCGCCGACGTGGCCCGCGGCCGGGAAGTTCGCCGCGTTCGACGACCACGACACCCCGGTGGGGATCGCCAGTTCCTTCGACACCGAGCTCACCGTCCCAGGTGGACAGAAGCTTGTCACCGCGGCTGTCGACGGCGTCGCCGTCCGCGCGGACTGGACCCGCCGCGGCATTCTCACCGCGATGATGGCCGTTCAGCTGGAAGACTTCGCCGCGCGCGGCGTCCCGCTGGCCGCGCTGCACGCGTCGGAAGGCGTGATCTACGGCCGCTTCGGTTACGGCGCGGCCACCTTCTGCAAGGGCGTTTCCGTCGAACGCCCTCGCGCCCAGGTTCGTGACGGCATCGGCAGGGACGGCGTGGTCAGGCTCGTCACCCCTGCCGAGGCCGTCGAGCGCGTCCCCGCGCTGTACGACCGTTTCGAGGGAACGCGGCCGGGATTCCTCGCCCGACCGGCACAGTGGTGGCCGGGCTTCTTCGACCGGCTGGTCACGGGGAACGACGGCTATCGCGTCGCCGTCCACAGTGGACCGGACGGCGATGACGGTTACGTCGTCTACCAGACCATCGACGCGCGCGACCGGCAGGCGCCGGAACGGGGAGCGATCCTGGACATCCGCGAACTCGATGCCGCGACACCGCGGGCCTGGGCGGGACTGTGGCGGTTCCTGCTGTCGGTCGACCTGGTCTCCGCCGTCACCGGCCGAGCCCGCCCGGTGGACGAGCCGATCGCCGAACTGCTCACCGACCCGCGTGCGGTGAACACCGTCGAAGTCATGGACGACCTGTGGCTGCGGCTCGTCGACGTGCTCGCCGCGCTGCGGGCGCGCACCTACGGCACCGCCGAACCCGTGGTGCTGGAGGTGCTCGACAAGCAGCTACCCGACAACCGCGGCCGTTACGTCGTCGGCTCCGGCGGTGTGGAACGCACGACCGCCGGGGCGGATCTGCGACTGGACGTCGCCACCTTGTCGTCGCTGTACCTCGGCCACGGACTCTTCGCCGACTTGGCGTTGTCAGGCCGGGTCGAGGTGTTGGACGAGTCGGCGGTCGATCGTGCCGACACGCTGTTCCACACCGCGCGTGCCCCGTGGTGCGGGACGTTCTTCTAGGCCGTGAAGGCCTCCTTCGCTACCTTCAAGGTAGGCAAGGAGGCCTTCACGGACCGGCGTTCGGCGGTGGCTGGTAAACGTCGAGAAGGCGAGCGATCAGGACAGGGGACTACGACGGATTGCGACGCGGTTTGATCCGCACCTGCGGCAACGTCGGTGCGGGCAACCACGTCGTGCTGCCCCGATAGCCCTCCACGGAGCCGAATCGGTCCGCCTGGGCTTGCCACGCCTCCCGATACTCGGCGATCTCTTCGTGGCTGCGGCCCACGAAGTTCCACCACATGACGAGTTCTTCGGTGAACGGCGTCCCACCGAGCAGGAGCACCCGGGCCGGTTCGGCGCCGCCGTTCGTCAGCTCCAGCCGTCCGGCGCCGGGCGCGAGGTACGCGAGTTCCCCGGTGCCCAGCGCGGTTCCGGCGACGGTGACGGAGCCGACGTCCTGGAGGACACCGTGTTCGAAGGTGGGGTCGACGTCGAGGGCCAAGGTCGCCCCGGGCTCGACGGTGAGCTCGGCCCCCAGCAAGGGAGTGAACGCGGGGACCGGTGATGTGGTCCCCGCGAGGCTGCCGAGGAACACCCGCGCCGTGGCTCCGGACAACCGGAGCAAAGGCGGCGCGTAGTGCCGGAAGTCCCGTGCGGTGTCGCGGTGTTCGTCCGGCAGCGCGATCCAGAGCTGGACGCCGTGCAGCGTCGCGGTGTCCGGTGTGGACACTGTGGATACTTCGGAGTGCGCGATGCCGTGCCCGGCGGTCATCAGGTTGAGTTCGCCGGGCCGGACCACGGCGTGGGTGCCGATGCTGTCGCGGTGCTCGATTTCGCCGCTGAACAGCCAGCTCGCGGTCTGCAACCCGGTGTGCGGATGCGGGGCGACGTCCATCCCGCCCGACTCCGACACGTCCTGCGGTCCGTAGTGGTCGGCGAAACACCACGCGCCGATCAAGGACCGCTGCCGCTGCGGAAGTGTCCGGCGGACCCGGATCGCGCGCGGCCCGCCGAGCGGGACGTCGCGCGGGGTCAGCACGGTGACACCGTCGCCGGGCCGGTCCCGGCACAGCAGCTCGGCCGGGTCCGCCTCGGTGTTGCTCACGACTTGGGGAGCGCGGCCAGCAGGCGCTCCACGGAACGGCCGAGATTCCAGCGCTCCGCCAGTTCCGCGACCTTGTCCGGGTCGGCGGGTTCGGACGGGACGGTGTCCGGGCGGGACTGCTCGACCGGAGCGTCGGCCGCCACCCGCACGACGGTCGGCGCGACCGCGAGGTAGTCGGCGGCGTCGGTCAGCCGCAGGCGGGTCTTGAGCGGCACCCGCGAATCGCCCGCGTTGGACGCCTCGATCAGCTCTTGAAGCGAGCCGAACTGCGTGATCAGCTTCGCCGCGGTCTTCTCGCCGATCCCGGCGACGCCGGGCAGCCCGTCCGACGGGTCTCCGCGCAGCGCGGCCATGTCGGCATAGCCGGGACCTGCGTTCCCGGCCGGGATCCCGTACTTTTCGGCGAGCTCGTCCGGGCCGAGGATCTCGGCCTTGTTCCAGCCCTTGCCGACGTAGATGACCACCGTCGGCGTCGGCTCGTGGCGGACGAGCTGGAACAGGTCGCGGTCACCGGTGATGACCTCGACCGGTGACTTCTCTTCGCGGATCGCGAGCGCGCCGATGACGTCGTCGGCCTCGTACCCGGCCGCTTCGGCCGTCGCGAGCCCGAAGGCCTCCAGCAGTTCGAGGATGATCGGCACCTGCGGGGTCAGGGTGTCCGGCACCTCTTCGACGTCGCCACCCTCGGGGACCTCTTCGGCCACCCGGTGCGCCTTGTAGCTGGGCAACAGGTCGGTGCGGAACTTCGGCCGCCAGTCCGCGTCCAGGCAAGCCACGAGCCGGGAAGGCCGGCGGTCGACGAGGATCCGCGCGACGGTGTCGGTGAACCCGCGTACGGCGTTGACCGGCGTCCCGTCCGGGGCGGTCATCGACTCGGGCAGTGCGTAGAACGAGCGGAAGTAGAGGCTCGCGGAATCGAGGAGAGCGAGTGGTCCGGTCACGCGGACAGCCTGCCATGTCCCGGCCCGAATGTCCGTGAAGGACCCGACCCCCAGCCGGGTCCTCCACGAACATCGGGTCAGGCGGCGTAGGGCCGCACCCGTCGTGCGTCGCGCAGGGCGTTGGCCCACCAGGCCAACTGGTTCAGCAGAGTGGTGGCCGCGACGGTCGCGCCTTCGGTGTCGTCGTGCTCGCCGCCGGGGCCGAAGTGGTTCCAGGCGTAGGGGAAACTCACGGTTTCGCGGATCGTCGCGGCGTGGAGTTCGGCGAAGACCGGGCGCAGGTGCTCGACCGCGCGCAGGCCGCCGGAGATCCCGCCGTAGGAAACGAAAGCGACCGGCTTGCCGTGCCACTCGGGGCCGGTGGCGTCGAGCGCGGTCTTGAGCGGGCCGGGGTAGCTGTGGTTGTACTCGGGGACGATCACGACGACGGCGTCCGCGGCGGAGACGCCGGGGGAGAGGCTGTCGGGGGCTTCGGCGAGGTCGATGACGGACAGGGTGACGTCTTCGCGCTGTTTCGCACGTTCGAGGAACCAGTTCGCGACGACGGGGGCGAAGCGGCCCTCGCGGACGCTGCTGATCACGACGGCAAGCTGGTAAGGCGTGTCGGTTGTCATGGCACAGACCGTAGAACCTGAACTTAAGTAGAGGTCAAACTCCAGAATCGTTTCTTTGACTCGGATCGATTGCAGAGAACTCTTTGCAATGTAGGATCGGTGCCATGGGGAAGAGCGAGAGGTATCTCGCGCGGATCGACGGACGCCTTTTGCGGGCCTTGTCGCATCCACTGCGGGTCAGGATCCTTGAACTGCTGCGGGAGGACGGCCCGGCGACGGCGTCCGGACTGGGGAAGCGGCTGGGGGAGAGCTCCGGGACCACCAGCTGGCATCTGCGCCAGCTGGCCGAGTACGGCCTGGTCATCGAAGACTCCGAGCGCGGCAACCGGCGGGACCGGTGGTGGAAGGCCGTGCACGACGGGGACCAGCTCCAGGGCCAGGACTTCATCCGGGATCCCGATCTCGCGGGGCCGTTCAGGACGTACGCCCACACGATGGTCGAGCAGCGCTACGCGGCCGAGGCGCAGTTCGTCGCCGAGATGAGCGAGTGGTCGGACGAGTGGATCGACAAAGTCTCGTTCCACGACTCGCCCCTGTCGCTGACACCGGATGAGGCCGCCGCGCTGAGTGACGAGATCCTCGAAGTGATCAAGCGCTATCGCCGTCCGGTCGAGGAAGGCGATACCTCCGTCCGGGTGCACTGGGCGGCCTTCCCGAGGAAATCGCGGCCGGAGACGCCATGAGCCGGATGCCACTGGGGGCTCTGGTCGTGGCTTCGGGGATCTCCTCGGCCGGGGTGATGATGACTCTGCTCGCGATTCCCTGGTTCGTCCTGCAGAGCACCGGCAGCGGGACGAAGACCGGCCTCGTGACGGCGGCCGAAGTGCTCGGCCTGATGGTCGCCGCCTTGCTGGGCGGGCCGATCGTGGACCGCGTCGGTACCCGCCGGGCCAGCGTCGGCGCGGACCTGCTGACCACCGTCACGGTCCTGCTGATCCCGCTCGCGATGAACACGACGGGGCTCAGCCTGCCCGGACTGATCGCGCTGTCGTTCGTGATGGGCGTGTCCCGCGGTCCAGCCGACACCGCGAAGCAGGTATTGCTCCCGGGAGTCGCCGAACTCGGCGGGGTTCGCGTGAGCCGGGCGGCCAGTGCCGTCGAAGCGGCGATGAGGACGGGCCGGATGGTCGGCGGACCCGCCGCGGGCGCGCTCATCGCGCTGATCGGACCGATGCAGGTGCTCTACGTCGACGCCGGCGCGTTGCTGCTGTCCGCCGTGCTGGTGTTCACGCTGATCCCGTCCGCGGCCGGTCCGCCGAGGCCGTCGTCTGGCGGCTACCTCAAGGAACTGCGCGAAGGGCTCGGGTACATCAAGCGCGACAGTCTGCTGCGCGCGATGGTGGGCATGCTGATGCTCACCAACAGCCTCGACTTCGGCCTGCTCGGTGTCCTGTACCCGGCGTACGGCGATCAGGTCCTGCACAGCACGGCGCTCATCGGCGCGATGATCACCGCGGTCGCGGCGGGCGCGCTGCTCGGTTCGGCGATCTACGGCTGGGTGGGCCATCGGTTCTCCCGGAGGACGGCGCTCCTCGTCGCCGTCGGCATCGAGGGCGCGCCGCGTTTCGCCTTGCTCGCGCTGGAACCGGCGCCCGCCGTCCTGCTCGCCGGACTCGTGGTCGCCGGGATCGGGGCGGGCGCGCTCAACCCGATCGTGCTCCCGGCGGTCTACGAACGCGTCCCGGAAGCGGTCCGCGGCCGGGTGCTCAGCCTCCTCGTGGGCGGGGTGCTCGCGGCGATGCCGCTCGGCTCGATGGCGGCGGGGCTGCTGCTGGACGGCGTGGGCCTTGTCGGCGCGCTCGCCGTGTTCGGCGGTCTGTATCTGATCGCGGGCGTCTTCCCGGCGATCTTCCGGGTCTGGGGCGGGCTCGACGATCCCGCCCCGATCGGGGGTGACCGGCTGGTGAACGAAGGGGCACGGACCGACTAGGCTCGCCATCATGTCGCGCCGTTCCCTTCACAACCCAGCCCCCGACGCCGCCGGCCTCCGCGCCCGCCTCGACAGGGCCCGCGCCGCCGCGGCCGCCGCCGGCACCGACGCCCTGCTGATCGCTCCCGGCTCGGACCTGCGCTACCTCATCGGCCAGGCCGGGGGTTCCTTCGAACGGCTGACCACGCTGGTGATCCCGGCCGACGGTGTCCCGGCGCTGGTGCTGCCGAAGCTGGAGGCCCCCGGCTACGCCGACGTCCCGGCCGACGAACTCGGCATCGAGATCGTCACCTGGGTCGACGGGGACAACGCCTACGAACTGGTCGCCGACAGGCTGGGCAAGCCGGGCCGGGTCGCGGTCAGCGACTTCACTCCGGCCCTGCACGTCCTCGCCTTCCGCGGCGCGCTCGGCGACGCCGAGCAGACGCTGGCCGGGCCGATCGTGCGCGAACTGCGGATGCGCAAGGACGCCGCCGAGATCCAGGCGCTGCGCGACGCGGGTGCGGCCATCGACCGCGTCCACGCCCGCGTGCACGAATGGCTGCGCCCCGGCCGCACCGAGGCCGAGGTCGGCGCGGACATCACCGCCGCGATCGTCGAAGAGGGCCACACCCACGCCGACTTCGTGATCGTCGGCTCGGGCCCCAACGGCGCCAGCCCGCACCACGACGTCTCCGAGCGCGTCATCGAGCGCGGCGACGTCGTCGTGGTCGACATCGGCGGCCCGATCGCCGAGGGCTACAACTCCGACTCCACCCGCACCTACGCGGTCGGCGAGCCGCGGGACGCCGACGTCGCCGAGACCTACGCCGTCCTGCAGCGCGCCCAGCGTGCCGCCGTGGAGGCCGTGCGTCCCGGTGCCACCGCCGAGTCGATCGACGCCGCCGCGCGCGACATCATCGCCGAGGCGGGTTACGGCGAGTTCTTCATCCACCGCACCGGCCACGGCATCGGCCTGGACGTGCACGAAGAGCCGTACATCATCAAGGGCAACGCGCTCCCGCTGGAGCCGGGCATGGCCTTCAGCGTCGAGCCTGGCATCTACCAGCCGGGTCGCTGGGGCGCCCGCATCGAGGACATCGTCGTGGTCACCGAGGACGGCGTCGAGTCGGTCAACCAGCGTCCGCACGACCTGATCGTGCTCGACGCATGACGGCTTCCCTGGAGCCGCTGGATCAGGCCATCGTGCAGGAGCTGGCCGCGGACGGACGGCGCAGTTTCACCGATCTGGCCGAACGCGTCGGGCTTTCGGTGTCGGCAGTGCACCAGCGGGTGCGTCGGCTGGAGCAGCGCGGGGTGATCCTCGGGTACACCGCGCGGCTCGACGGCGAGCAGATCGGCCTCCCGCTCACGGCGCTGATCTCGCTGACGCCGAACGACCCTGCCGCTCCGGACGACTATCCCCAGCGGCTCGAGCACATCAAGGAGATCGAGTCCTGCTACTCGGTCGCCGGGGACGAGTCGTACATCCTCCTGGTCCGGGTGGCCTCGCCGCTCGGCCTGGAGGACCTGCTCCGCCGCATCCGCGAGTCCGCCAAGGTCTCGACCCGGACCACGGTGGTGCTGTCGACGCCGTTCGAGGGGCGCTCGCCCACACTCTGAAACGGAAAACGGGTGGGCTTGCGCGGCGCTGGTACGATAAAAGGTATGGCAACACGTAAGGTCACTCTCTCACTCGACAGTGGTGCGCTCGAGTTCGCCGAGCGGGCCGCCAAGGCACACGGGATCTCGGTCTCGTCGTGGTTGTCCAAGGCGGCCCGCCGGGAAGCCGTCCGCACCGGATACACCCCGCAGCGCGCTCCGGTCGCACCGTCCGCCGAATCGGACGAGGCCGAGCTGACCGCCGCGGAGAAGGATCTGCGTGCACAGGGGTGAAGTCTGGACGTACCACCCCCCGACCGAACCGGCACGGCAGCGCACCGTCGTCCTGCTGTCCTCGGACGGGGTGAACGAATCCGAGCGGCCATGGCTGCTCGGCACCGAACTGCTGGACCGTGATCCGCAGGACATCCTCGGCGTCGCCGTCGACGCGCGGTACTGGGTGTCCACGCTGAATCTCACGCGCCTGTACCGGCCGTGGTTCGACGAGAAGATCGCCGAGATCGACCAAGAGGTCCAGGAGCGCATCGACATCGCGTTGCGCGCCGCGCTGGATCTCTAGGGTCTCCAGCGGTTCTAGCGGGCGACGACCTCGGGCGCGGCGTGCAGTTTGCCGTCGGCCCCAGAGAGGCACGACGCATTACCGCCGCGCGCGGCGAGGAACTCGTTGAGGCAGTTCGCGATCTGCGCGTGGCCGTTCGCGTTGGGATGGAACGACTCCTGCAGCGCGTGGCTCGCGCGGTCCACCTGGCCGAGGTCGCTCAGTTGCAGTGTCAGCCTGCTGAACCACTCGTTCGCCGGGTCGCTGCTGCACGCCTCACGGCCGGCGCCCGCCCGTGAGAGGTCGAGGAACCGCGCGCTGGTCGCCCTCGACGCCTGCTTGATCCCGTCCGACAGGACGGAGACGCCGTCGCGGCGCATCCACTCCAGATCCTCGGTGCGGAACGGGCAGCCGTTGAGACTGCGCAGCGCTTCCGGGATCTGGGGCCCGACAGGCGAGGCGTACGACATCAGCACGAGCTGGTAGTCCGCCGGAACGTAACCGGCCTGCGCCAGCACCTTCTTGACGTCGGCGACGGCGTTGGTCACCTTCGGCACCATGGCGTCCACTTTGGACTTCCAGGTCTTGCGGAGTTCCGTGCTGCAGGGCGGGTTCTGCGGGGAGAACCACGCCTTGAAGCACTCGCTGACCTGAGCGGAGAACTTCGGCTCGTCGTTCGCGCCGATCGCGATCACCACCGCGGCGATCCGGTGGTCCTTGATCAGGTTCGCCAGCTGCTGGGCCTGCGAAGGCTCGGTCCACTGCTTCGCCTCGCCGAGGGCGATCTGCTCCGACGGCGCCCCCGAGCACGCGAGGTTCACCCGCGCGGTGACGTCCGGGATCTTGACCTGCTCGACGAAGGCGTTGGGGGAGCGGTGACACCAGTTGCCGCCCTGCCCGTTGGTCGTGGGCAGGTAGTTGCCCGCGCCCTCACCGGAAACCGTGCTGTCGCCGATGGAGACGACCGTCAACGGCCCCGTTCCCGGCGGGCCTTGGCGCGGGGACGGCTGCCCTGGGCGGCTTTCCGACCCGGTAAAGGCAATGAACCCGACGAGAACCACCACGAACGTGAGCGCGAGAGCACCCCACCACCACCGGAAACGTCGCATCGTCACCGGATTCTACGGAAGCCGATGCCCGTCCGGGTGATCATGGTGGTGTGACGGTGGCGATGCCGGTTCAGCCCGCCTCAGTCAGGTCCGTTCCGGCCGCCAGCTCGGACACGATGTCGAGGACGCCGGGCAGCGCGGGCTTGTCGTTCCCCGGTGCCCAGGCGACCACGGTGCGGGCCGTGTCACCCGCCAGCGGCACGAACACCACACCGCTTCGCCGCAGGCTGTGCGAAGAGCGGGCCAGTCTCGTGACGCCGATCCCGGCGGCGACCAGGCCGAGCAGACCTTGCACGGTCGTCGCCCGCTGGACGACGCGTGGCGTGAACCCGGCCACCTCGAATTCGCCGTCGTAGCGGCGATGCCAGGGCTCCCACGAACTCCGTGGCGTGAGCACCCAAGGCTCGTCGGCCAGGTCCGCGAGCTTCAATTCGGCTCTGGTGGCGAGCCGATGTCCCTCCGGGAGGACCGCGCAGACCTCCTCGGTGATCAACGTGCGGGTCTCGAGGCCGTCGACCAGGGGTGGCCGTGTGAAGATCAGGTCGTAGCGCCCGTCGGTGAGCCCGTCGACGAGCGGCGCGATCTGGGTGTCGTCCGTGGTGAGGGTGAGATCGGGGAGACGGTCGCGGACCGCGCGCACCACCGGTGGGAGCAGGTAGTTGGCCGTGGTGGTGAGGAAACCGAGGTGGAGCGTGCCGATCTCGCCGCGCACCGCCCTGTTCAGCACCGAAAGTGCTTCCTCGTTGCGCGCGAGCACCGCGCGGGCTTCCGGCAGGAACAGCGATCCGATTTCGGTGAGCCGTGTCCCCCGGCTGTCGCGCCTTAGCAGGCTCGCGCCGAGAAGCCGTTCCAGGACGGTGATCTGCTGGGAAAGCGACTGCTGCGCGATGTGCAGGCGGCGCGCGGCCTTGGTGAAGCTCGCGTCTTCGGCGACGGCGACGAAGTAGCGCAGCTGCCGCAGCTCGGGGGTCACAGGCTCTGACTGTAGCCGCACCAGGAAGCCGGTGTTGGCGGGCAAAGCGAGATCTCCGCAGGATGGGTCGCAGGAACTTCACTGGAGGGAACAGGAATGACGAAGGAAACCGAGGGCCGCGTCTGGCTGATCACCGGCTGCTCGTCCGGGTTCGGCAGGCACCTCGTCCTGGCCGCGCTCGACGCCGGTGACCGCGTGATGGCCACGGCGCGCCGTCCGGAAACCCTGGCCGAACTGGTCGAGCTCGGCCAGGGCCGGGTGCGCGCCGCGGCGCTCGACGTCACCGACCCCGCTCAGGTCGAGGCCGCCGTCCAGGCCACCCTCGCCGAGTTCGGCCGGATCGACGTCGTGGTCAACAACGCCGGCCATGGCTCGGTCGGCGCCGTCGAGGAACTGACCATGCCCGACCTGCGGAAGCTGATGGACGTGATGTTCTTCGGTGCCGTCGAGGTGACGAAGGCCGTCCTGCCGCATCTCCGGGAGCAGGGAAGCGGGGCGATCGTGCAGATGAGTTCGATGGGCGGACAGCAGAGCCCACCCGGATTCGGGGCTTACTGTTCGGCGAAGTTCGCCCTGGAAGCGATGTCGGAAGCCCTCGCCGCCGAGGTCGCGCCTTTCGGTGTGAAGGTGCTGATCGTGGAGCCCGGCGCTTTCCGGACCGGGTTCGGCGGCAGCCGGTTGCAGCGCTCGCGGGTGATCGACGCCTATCGCGAATCCACGGGCACCATCCGGGATTTCGTCGAAGGGATGGACGGTTCCCAGCCCGGCGACCCGGCGAAGGCCGCTGCCGCGATCTTGAAGGTGCTCGACAGCGACAACCCGCCGCTTCGGCTCGCCCTCGGCGATGACGCCGTCGACGGTCTCCGGGCCTCGCAGGAGGCCCGGGCGGCGGAGCTGGCCGCTTGGGAGTCCGTGAGCCGCTCCACCGCCCTCTGAGAGATTCAGGCGCCGACCCAGCGTCCGATGGCGATGTCGAGCAGCTTCCGCACGTCGACTGTGTCGTTTCCGGAGTCCTCGGAGACGTCCGCCCAGGCGATGATCCCGTCCGGGCGCACGAGCAGGCTCGGCTGGTAGGCGTCGGAGATCGGGTCGGCCGTGTACGCGACGCTGTCCGCCAACCCGCGGACAGCGTCGGCGTACCGGCCGTCGGGTGACCGGTCGACGAGCACGAAGCGGCCGTCGTGAGCGTGGTCGGCGAGTCGTGAGCCGGACGCGAGTTCGACGTCTCCGGCGATCGAGCCGACCGGAGCGGTGGCGTCCTCGGCGACGTCGTAGCGCTGCATGATCCCGGACGAGAGCGCGATCACGTGATTGGTCGTGCCGGGCACGGCGAACAGTTCGTCGCCCACGACCTTCCGCAACCGGGCGGTCCGTTCGTCGCCCCGCATGAGCGCCACCTGGGCGCGCGTCCAGTCGAGGACCCACGCCCCGATCGGATGCCGTTCGGTCTGATAGGTGTCGAGCAGTCCGGTGGGGGCTTGGCCGTTGATGGTCGCGGCGAGTTTCCAGCCGAGGTTGACGGCGTCGCCGAGGCCGAGGTTGAGCCCTTGGGCGCTGAACGGTGAGTGCACGTGAGCGGCGTCGCCTGCCAGGAAAACCCTGCCGTGACGGTAGTTCCGGGCCTGGCGCGCGTTGTCCGACCATCGGGTCGCCCGCCCTCGTAGCGCGGTGATCGTCACCGGGACGCCGGTGACGTCGCGGACCGCGCTCTGGAGTTCTTCGACGGTCACGGGAGCGTTCTTGTCCGCTGGCTGCGGCGCGAACCGGGCGACGAGGATGCGGCCCGGCACGGGGCCGTAGGTGTAGATGCCGCGCGGCGTCCAATTCCACCCGCGCCGCAGTTCGCTCGGGTCGTCGATTTCCGCGATGGCCTGGTAGCCCACCATTTCCGGATCCGTGCCCTCGAACTCGACGCCGAGCCGCTTGCGGACGACGCTTCGCCCGCCGTCGGCCGCGACGACCCATCCCGCGGTGAAGTCGCCCGCGCTGGTCTCGACGACCACGTCGGCATCGTCGTCGAGGCCCTCGCCGGTGCTGCGCAGATCCGTGACCTCCACGCCGCGGCGGATCTCGACGCCCAGCCGGGCGCAGTGTTCGCCGAGCAACAGTTCGAGGTCGTGCTGCGGCACCAGGATCCCGTTCGCCACCGCCGCGTGCGCGGCCAGCGCCGGATCGGACTGGTCGACCATGTCCTGCCGGAACATGAGCCCCGCGAAATGCCCGATGACCGCGAACCGGCGTGACTTCCGGCCCGCCGCGGCCGTCAGTTCGCGCACCGTCCGGTTCGACCGGCCGGCGGTGAAGGCGTTGGCCTCGGCCAAACGACGGCGTTGAACCTCTTCCGCGGCGGGCAGCAGGCCGCGCCGGTCCAGGATCTCGGCGCTGGCGACGTTGAGGGAACCGGACTTGATCGTCGGATCCGGCTCCGCGAGCCGCTCCAGCACGGTCACCCGCACTCCTCGCAAGGCAAGCTCGCCGGCGGCGAGGAGGCCGGTGGGCCCCGCTCCGACCACGATCACATCGGCACTCGTCATGACAACTCCAAAGCTTACTCGGTAAGTTTACTTGGTAAGCTTAACGAGTAAAGGTAAGGTTGTCACATGGCGAAGCGAGGAGACCGAGGCGGCGCGAAGACGCGGGCGCATATCGCCACGGTCGCGACGAAGATGTTCGTGGAGCGCGGTTTCGACGACGTCACCGTCGCCGAGGTGGCCGCCGCGGCCGGCGTTTCGAAGGTGACCGTGTTCTCGCACTTCGATCGCAAGGAGGACATCGCGCTCGACCGGCTTCCGGACGCCGTCGGCATGGTGCGGGCGGCGATCCGTGAGCGGGCGGACGATGTCGGTGCCGTCGAGGCGCTGCGCACCATGGCCGTCGGGCTGGTGGAGGAGCGGCATCCGCTGTCCGGATTGACCGAGGGGGCCCTGCCGTTCATCCGCACGATCGCCGGGTCTCGCGCGCTCGTCTCGCGGCTTCGCGAATTCGAGCACGAGATCGACGCGGAGCTGGCGGGCGAACTCGACGGCGACGCCCGGTTCTCGGGTGACGGCGAGCTGGTCGCCGCCCTCGTCGTCGCCGCGTACCGCACTGTCGCCGTGGCGACGGTCCGGCGTGGTCTCGCCGGAGAGGAACTCGCGGATCTCGTCGCGGGCCATCGTCAGCGGCTGGACTCGGCTTTCGCTGTGCTGGCGAAGGCTTTTCCGGGCTGACCCGGGATCAGTCGTCCAGCCTGGACGCGAGGATCGCCGCGCCGGGTCCCGAAAGTTCGTCCAATGCCACGGCGCGTCCGGCGATCGCCATCAGGAGCGCCTCGCCCGGGCCGCGGACTTCCGGTCCGGATCCGGCCGACCAGTCGAGATCCGTCGCGACGACCAGTAGCCCGCGGGCACGCTTTTCCGCCCCGATCACCCGGGCGTGGCGTGCGAAGGCCAAGGCGTGACGCAGCCGCTCCGGCGGCACCTCGCGGGGAAGTCCCAGTGGTCGGCGGATGTCCTGCTGATGGACGAGGCTGTCGAGCAGCCCTACCCGTCCGCCGAACACGGCCGTCAGGCCACGAGGATCGAGGTTGCCCTCGATCCTCGCGATCAGCTCGTCCGGAGTCCGCTCGGGTGCCTTCGCGAGACTGAGCGCGTTCATCCGGTCCAGCCGCAGCCCGCCGCGGACAGCCTGGACGATCAGACCGCGGAAGCGCAGGGCGTCGTAGTCGACCACGTGGGAGACCACCTCCCGGACCGTCCACTCCGGACACAACGTTCGCGCGTCCCAGTGCTCCGGGGCCAGTGTCCGCAGGAACGCGGCGAAGTCCGTCCGTTCTTCCCTGACGAGTCGCGCGACCGATTCCACCGGTGGCCTCCTGGAGTCACTTGTAGTCGAGCCAGCCGCAAACGTAGTAGTTCGTGTCCTCGTTCCGCTCGACATACCAGGAATAGACGACGTCGCCCGCGAGCTTCCCGGTCCGCGCGTTGCGCTGGGTGACCGTGGCCTGCACGGTGACGAACTCGTACCCGGGCGGGACGGAGTACGGCAGCATCTGCCAGCGCTCGACGTAATGCCCGTGGAGTTCGAACCCGAGCAGGGTCTCCCGCAAGCGCGGGCACGTCCCGCTGCGCAGCGCGGTCATGTCGTGATTGGCGAGCCCGTTCATGTAGACCTGGAAGACCCGGTCGATCGCGGCGGGTTCGAGGCTTCGCGCGGACGTCGAGGCCGGCGCCGGAGGTGTCACGGTCAGGGTGTGGGTCTGGACCGGGGGAGCGGAGTCCGAGGTCGTTGTCGACGTCGTGAGAGGAGAGTCGGCAGACAGAGCCGGAAGCCCGCCTCGGCATGCCGAGAGCATCGTGCCGAGGCCGATCAGGAGCGCGCCCGCCCGGACGCGCGGAGTCAGAGGTCTCACTCCGCCGAAGCTAGGCGGCGTTCATGAAATTCGGATGAAACCTCTTGCCGCCGGGCCCGGCCGGCGCCAGGCTCGGGCGAACCGGGGGTTGGGGCTCGGTTTCTGACCTGCAGGGCGTTCCGGCCCGAGACGCCCGTCCGGACAGATAGGCGTAATAGAACCGCGTGCCGGACTGGTACCCGAAGACCGGGATCGCGTCCCGGTCGGTGATTTCGACCGAGCCGGTTCGCCAGCGAACCTCGGCAACCCTCCTCTCGAGTGTCCATAAGGGACGATTTTCGAGATTGATGTGCCCGATTTCGGCGATTAGCACTATTTCGCCGAGAGTCGTGAGCGGCAAAGAGGGTTATTGGGCGGCAAGTCGAATATTGCCTGGTCGATCCTGTCGAGCAGGCGTTCTTTGCTGCTTGGGGGCAGGGTTCGGACTGGTCGGCGGGATGGTCGCGGTCCGAGTGTCCACATGGGACGGTTGGTGGCGATTTAGTGTCCGATTTATGTGCGTATGGCCTGTTCTGCATGGGGGTCGTGAGTGGTAAAGAGGGTTAGAACCC